>JBFFZG010000035.1:0-23012 GCA_041568735.1 Promineifilaceae bacterium (SeqCode) | reverse complement strand
GGTTGATGAACGAGGGGGCGCGGATGTGATACCGCTCGGGATTGGTCCCTTTGGCTTTAGCCGTCACGTAGTAACCCAGCTCACCTTTCGGGTTTTCGACTCGTCCGTAGGCGTCACCACCCTGGGGGACGCGCACGTTGTACGATGGCTCCCCTTCCAGGATTGGCATCCCCTGGGTTTCCACGATGTGAGGGAAGACCTGCTCCAGAATCCGGAGGCTCTGGTGCATTTCCTGCACGCGCACCATATAGCGATCGAAGACATCCCCGTTCTGGCGAACCGGAATGTCGAAATTAAGATGGCTGTAAAATGAATAGGGCTCGGCCTTGCGCACATCGTAGTTAACCCCGCTGGCCCGCATGACCGGGCCGCAGGTGCTGTAGGCGATGGCGTCCTTTCGGCTCAGCTTCCCGACACCGATGCACCGTTCGCGAATAATTTCGTTGCCGGTGAGATAGGTGTCGATTTCTTCGAGAATTTGCGGCAGCCGCGTGTGAATGAGTTCGTCCAGGAACTCGATGGTCGGCTGGGAGCGGACGAAAGGCGGCAGGTCGTAGGCCAGCCCGCCGAAGCGCATATAGTTGCACATCATGCGCGACCCGGCTGTGGCCTCGAACAGGTCGAGAATCAGCTCCCGCTCGATGGTCAGGTAAAGCATCGGCGTCTGGAAAGCACCGAGGTCGTTGATTAAGAAGCCGAGCGACCAGAGATGGTTGACGATGCGAGTCAGCTCGACCATCAGGATGCGAATCCATTCAGCCCGCTCCGGCGGTTTGACCCCGAGCAGTTTCTCTATCGCCAGCATGTAGCCGTGGTTGTTTGACATCGAGCTGAGGTAATCCAGGCGGTCGGTATAGGGGATATTGCCGAGAAAGGTATTCCGCTCGCCGATTTTTTCGTGGTTCCGGTGCAGGTAGCCCATGACTGGCTTGAGGTCGACCACTGTCTCGCCATTCATCGTGACCACCATCCGGAAGACGCCGTGGGTGGAGGGGTGCTGCGGGCCGATATTGACGGTAACGGTGTCGGTCCGGATATCCGTTTGTGATTTCGGCCGTGAAATCGTCAGGCCGGTGTAGATCTCTTCATCGGTGTCAAATTCGAGATCTTCGAGGTTCCAGCCGGCTGGATATTTGACGTTTTTGCCGAACGGCGTCCGCTCTTCGGCGCGGAAGACATGCCCTTCCGGCCAGCGGCTCTTGAACGGCTTGCTCTCCTCTTCGTAGAAGGCCTCCTGCCAGTCTTTGCGCAGCGGGTGCCCTTCGAAGCCATCCCACATCAGGATGCGGCGCAGATCCGGATGCCCCTCAAACTGGATCCCCAGCAGGTCATACGCTTCCCGCTCCTGGAAATCCGCGCCCGGCCAGAGCGGCACGAGCGACGGGACGACCGGGTTCTGGCGATCAACCTGGGTTTTGAGGACGACGGCGCCGCCGCCCTGGTCGATGCTGTAAGTGTGGTAGACCACTTCCATTTTGCCGTCGTCGAGCAGGTCGACGCCGGTGACGCTGGAAAGATAGTCAAAACCACAGTCATCTCTGAGAGTCCGGGCGACGGCCAGCAGCTGATCGGCCGGTACCATGATCCCGGAAAAATTCGGACGCGGGTCATCGACGAGGTCGGGGAATTTTTCTTTCAGCGCGGCGGCTGTCGTAACGGCCGGGTCAACGGCCTCCTCGGCCGCTTCGACTACTTCAATCGTGGGTTCTGCCATCGTTGGATGTCCTCGTTGCGATCCGGCCTGACGGGGAGTTCCCGCGGCCGATCAGGAGTTAGTTCAGCTGATATCTTCGGCAGCGGCCTGGGCCTTCCGCTGTTCGGCGCGGATCAATTCCATCTGCCGCACGTCGACCAGATCCGGGCCCAACACGGGGATGGGAACCATCTGGGTGGGCTCATCCTTGCGGTACCAGGGAACCGTGGTCAGGGACTGCTGGTCGATTTTTTCCTGCAGAGAAATCAATCCGTGAATCAGCGCCTGCGGGGTTGGCGGGCAGCCCGGCACATAGACGTCGACCGGAATGAATTTGTCGATCCCATCGACCACGTTGTATCCCTCTTTGAACGGTCCGCCACCGTTGGCGCAGGCCCCCATGCTCAGCACATAGCGCGGTTCGGGCATCTGGTTGTAGAGGCGGACAATCGTCGGCACCATCTTTTTCGTGACCGTTCCGGAGACGATCATGAGGTCGGCCTGGCGCGGTGTCGCCCGAAAGACTTCCATGCCGAAGCGTGAGAGATCGTAGCGGCTGGTTGCGGAGGCGATCATCTCAATCGCGCAGCAGGCCAGACCGAACACCATGGGCCAGACAGAATTCTTGCGGGACCAGTTGTAAACCTTGTTGAGACTGGTGATAAAAACGTTATCTGCCACTTCGGCAGGGATGGGGATATCAGACGCAATTTCGGCCGATGTCATGGGGATTTTCTCTCCTCAAACCAGGTTATCTGGATAGCGTGCAACAGTCTTTCGTTCGCCAGGGCGGGGTCATCTGCAAACCCGGGCAGCCCAACAACCAGCTCCGCCAGTTCGTAGAGACCAACCGTGACGGGATCGAGTTCGGGATATTCCTCCAGCAGCGCCATCGCAATGGCGTACGTTCCATCCCAAAAAAGATTCAAGATGCGTGGTTGCCCGGCCAGTTTAAGACACTATCGAGACGCAATCGTTCGATGATCGGGTACAATTTACCATAACAATGATACCCAACTTTGGTCGGGCTGGCTACTAATTTGCACCATTTTTCACAAATAAATTTTCCGCCCCAAAGACCCTGTATATGAAGGTTTTATTAATTTCTCCCTACCACGGCGGCAGTCACCGCGCCTGGGCCGAAGGCTATGCCCGCAGCAGCCGGCACGAGGTGCGGCTGCTCACCATGCCCGGCCAGCTGTGGAAGTGGCGCATGCACGGTAGCGCCGTTCATTTAGCCCGGCAGTTTTTGAACATCGAATGGCAGCCGGACCTGATCCTGGCCGACGACATGCTCGACCTGGCCGCTTTTTTAGCCCTGACCCGCGCCCGTACGGGAGGCCTCCCCGCGCTTCTCTACATGCATGAAAACCAGCTGACCTATCCCCTGCCGGCCGATCCGAATCGGGGTCCCATGCGGCGCAACCTCGGGGTCCGGGAGCGGCAGTACGTGCTGATCAACTGGAAATCGATGCTGGCGGCCGACGCCATCTGGTTTAATTCCCGCTTTCACCTGGAGAGCTGGTTTACCGCTTTGCCGGTTTTTCTCAATCACTACCCCGACTATCCAGAACTGGAAACCATCCCGATCCTGCGCGACCGCAGCGAGGTCGTGCCGCTGGGGATCGATCTGGCCCGATTTGGGGATCCGGCCGCCCGCCCGGAGGCCGGCCGGCAAGAATCCGCAGCTCCCCCGCTCATCCTCTGGAATCAGCGCTGGGAATTCGACAAAAACCCGGCCGCTTTTTTCGCCGTCCTTTCCCAGGTGAAGGCAGCAGGGCACCGCTTTCGCCTGGCGATCTGCGGCGAAAATTTTCAAAATCAACCGGAACCCTTCCTCCAGGGGCAGATCGAGTTCGCCGGTGAACTCATCCACTTTGGCTTCGCCGAAGAGAGCGCCTACCGGAAGCTGCTGGCGGCAGCCGACATCGTCATCTCCACCGCCAGGCACGAGTTTTTTGGCATCAGCATCATCGAAGCCATCTATCAGGGAGCCTTTCCTATCCTTCCGCACCGTCTCAGCTATCCGGAGCTCATCCCGGCCCCTTTTCATGCCCGCTGCCTCTATCAAAAAAAGAAAGAACTGCTCGCCCATCTGCGCTGGGCCCTGACCGAGCCGGATGAAGCCCGGGCGGTCGGCAGCGCGCTGGCGCAGGCGGTCGCCGCCTTCGATTGGGGGCTTCAGGCTGTACAATATGACCAAAAGATCGTTCAAATCGACCGGTCCCATAGCCCACAACGCACAAAAAACTACCCACCCGACCCTGTTTAGGCTATAGTCCAAACGAAATATTTGGAACGGGTTCCAGATAGCAACTCCATTTCCCATGGGGGGGAAGTCCCGGGTTCCCGGGGCCGGCCGGCGGCCGCTCGAGAACAGGCTGCCAGCCGATCTGGAAACTGTGAACAACAAGAGAAGGAATTAACTTATGCCGATGCAAGCAATGCCACCCAAATTAGAACGCCTGCCTGAACTGGCCGGCAATCTCTGGTGGAGCTGGAACCAGGAGGCGCGAACCCTCTGGCGCCGCCTCGACTATCCCCTGTGGCGCACGACCGTCCACAACCCGGTGCGGATGCTCTACGAGATTTCGCCCGTGACGCTGGAAAAACGAGCGGCCGATCCCGCCTTCATCCGCTATTTGAACAAAGTCATGATGGCCTATGACAGAGAAATGGCCAATGTCGACAGCTGGTTTAAGAACACCTATCCGGAGCTGTCTGAGAAGACGATCGCCTACTTTTCCGCCGAATTCGGTCTGCATGGCTCGCTGCCCATCTATTCTGGCGGCCTGGGAATTCTCTCCGGGGACCACATTAAAGAGGCCGGCGATCTGGGCCTGCCGTTTGTCGGCGTCGGATTCATGTATCCGCAGGGTTATTTTCGGCAGCGGATTCCCGCCCATGGCTGGCAGGAGGCGATCTACGAACAGCTCGACATCGAAAAAGCGCCGATTCGCATCGCACGCGATGCGGACGGCAACGAGATTCGCATCCAGGTGCAGATCGGCGATCAGGACGTCCTGGCCAGGGTCTGGCATGTCGCCGTTGGGCGCGCCCAGCTCTACCTGATGGATACCGACGTACTGGAGAATGATCCCTGGAACCGGGAGCTATCCGCCCGGCTCTACGGCGGCGATACGGAAATGCGCATCCGCCAGGAAATCATGCTCGGCATCGGCGGGGTGCGTCTTCTGCGCAAACTCGGCTACCAGCCCGAAGTCTGGCACATGAATGAAGGGCATTCCGCCTTCCTGGTCCTCGAGCTGGTCCGCGAAATTGTGGCCGCCACGGGGGTTTCCTATCACGACGCGGCCACCCAGGTCCGGCCGCACACGATTTTCACCACGCACACCCCGGTCCCGGCCGGCCACGATGCCTTTTCATTTCATCTGATCGATAAATACTTCTGGCACTACTGGCCGCAGCTCAATCTCGACCGGGACGGCTTCATGAATCTCGGCCGCCATCACGAAAGCTGGGGGGAGGCCTTCAACATGACGGTGCTGGCCTTAAAAATGTCCGGCTTCGCCAATGGGGTCAGTGCCCTGCACGCCGAGGTTTCCCGCGGCATGTGGCGCTCCGTCTGGCCGGAAGTCAACGAAGACAGCAAGGTCCCAATCATCGGCATTACCAACGGCGTTCACGTGCCGACCTGGATCGCCGCGCCGATGTGTGATCTGTTTTCCAAGTACCTCCATCCGGACTGGATCAACCTGCACGACGACCAGGCGATCTGGGAGCGGCTGAGCGAAATCCCCGACAGTGAGCTGTGGCAGGTGCACAGTGCACTGCGCTACAAGCTCCTCTCCGAAATTCGGGAACGGGCCCGGCGGCGGTGGGTGCAGGGACGGCGGGATGCGACCGAAATCATCACCACGGGGGCCTTTCTCGATCCGGATGCGCTGACCATCGGCTTTGCCCGCCGCTTCGCCACCTACAAGCGGGCCACCCTGATCTTCCGCCAGCCCGACCGGCTCAAGGCCCTGCTGCTCGACCGAGACCGGCCGGTGCAGATTATCTTCGCCGGTAAAGCCCACCCGGCAGACGATCCTGGCAAGCATATGATCCAGATGATCTATCATTTCGCCAAGGCCCATGATTGGGGCGGCCGGATCGCCTTTGTGGAAGATTACGACATGCACATGGGCCGGTTTCTCAAACAGGGGGCCGATGTCTGGCTCAACAACCCGCGGCGCCCCCGCGAGGCGAGCGGCACGAGCGGCATGAAAGCCGCCCTCAACGGGGTGCCGAATCTGAGTGTGCTCGACGGCTGGTGGGTCGAAGGCTACAACGGGGCCAACGGCTGGGCCATCGGCAGCGACCGGGAGTATGACAATCCCGAAATGCACGACGAAGAGGACGGGGAATCCCTTTACCAGCTCCTCGAACAGGAAATCGTGCCCCTCTACTACGATCGCGACCGGGACGATGTTCCCCGGGGCTGGGTCGAAGTCATGCGGGAATCGATCCGCACCAATGCGGCCCGGTTCAGCATGCGGCGCATGGTCAAAGAGTACACCGAGCGCCTCTATATCCCGGCCATGAATCTCCAGGAGCGGGTCTGATCCAGATGGATGAACCACCGGGCCGGAACGGCGGGGCGGCCTCGCTTCCCCGCCGCCGGCTTGGGCTGCCTGCCCCCGGGGAAAACCGGTATGAGTGAATCCCCTCCCACCAGACAACCCACCTCCATCGGGCGCCGCCTCGGATGCGCCGCCGGCATCGCCCTCTGGCTTTTTTTCATGATCCTGCCGATCTTTTTCTTCCAGCTCATCTTCAACGGGCAGGTCGAATTCGGGGATGATCCGCAAAATCAGACCCGGATCTTCCTTCTCCAGGAAAGCGGCCAGGAAGGGCTCGGCCTGCAGTGGACCCGCCAGCGCCGGGAGAATCCCCTTTGTCTCGACACGGCCGTCTACTACCTCATGTTTGCCGGATCGGCCGAGAACAGCCGCAGCTGTACCTGCCTGGGGGAACCGGGAGCGGGCGGCGCGCCGGCCGGATGTTCGGTTCCATAAAACGGTTTATAATTAGCCTATGAACTGGCCGCCGATACCCGCTGAAGAGCGGGAATTCCGACCGAATCCCGAGCAGCTGGCGCGCGCCAGGGCTCTGCGCCGATTTAACTGGTGGACACTCTATCTGCCCCTGATCCTCCTCGCTCTCGGCATCCTGGCGGCGGCCGGTCTCGTGATCTGGCAGACAATCGAAGGGCGGCCAGCCATGGATCAATGGCGGCTCTTTGTTTCGGCAGTGGCCGACACGGTGATCATTTTTGCCACCCTGGCCGTCACCTTCGCCTGCCTGGTTCTCCCCGCGGCCGGCATTGGCCTGCTGGTCTTTGGCCGGCAGAAACGGCCGGTCAAGGCCGCCCAGCGGCTGCTCTGGCGGCTCGACCAGGCCGTCAGCCGCGTGGGCACCCAGGTCGAACCGGCTGTCACCGAGGTGGCCCACCGGGTAATCAAGGGGCGGGCCGTGCTCGCCTACTGGGAAGCCTTGATTAAATGGATCAAATACTGGATCACGGGTCGATAGGGCAAAAAACGCTATGAACAATCAAAATCTACCGATGACCAACGAGCAGTGGAAAAACAAATACCTGATCGGCGGCGCGGCCGTCGGCGCGGTGATCGGGCTGGTTACCGCCTATTTCCTCGTGCGTAATTCCGAAGAAAACCGCGGTGGTCCGCCGGATATTCGCAGCATCGACATCGTCAAATCCGGCGTCGGCGTGGTCGGGTTGATCCGGGCCATCGCCTCGCTTGGCGATTGAGGCCGCCGGCCTGCCACCGATGACCAAAATTCTTCTCGTCGACGACGAACGCGCCGCCAGTCATCTGCTGAAATTATCCCTCGAGCTGGATGGCTTTGACGTGGTTGTCTGCCACCACCTGCAGGAAGCCAGAGGCTGCCTGACAGCTGATATCCAGGCCATTATTCTGGACTACCACCTGCCGCAGGGGCAGAACGGGCTGACTCTGCTCCAGGATATTCGCGCCGGTGCCACCAGGCTGGCTGACGACATACCGGTTATCGTCACCTCGGGAGATGATCGCTGCGACCCGGCTGCCCGCGCCGCGGGCGCCTCCCTGGTCCTGATCAAGCCCTACTCCCCTTCCCTTCTCTCCCGCCACATCTCGCGGCTGGTCTCCGAAAATTCCCACGCCTCATGAACAAGCCCCATCCCGCGGGTCAGCTCACCCTCAAAAAAGGGCGGGAAAAACCGGTCCTGCAGCGCCACCCCTGGATATTCTCCGGGGCGATCGCCGCCCTGGCCGGCGATCCGGCTCCCGGCGATCTGGTCGACGTCCTGGCGGCAGGCGGCAGGCGGCTCGGCACCGCCTTTTACAATCCCCAATCCCAGATTGTGGGGCGTCTGCTCACCTGGGATGAGGAAATTCCCATCGACGAGGCCTTCTGGCGCCGCCGGCTCGAGCGGGCGTACGAGGGGCGTCGCCGGCTCGCCCTGGAACCGGCGACGGACGCCTACCGGCTGGTTTACAGCGAGGCGGACGGCCTGCCGGGCCTGATTGTCGACCACTACGCCGGTTTCCTGGTCACCCAGTTTCTGACGGCCGGAATGGCCGCCCGCCGCGATCTCATCGTCGAACTTCTGGCCGGGATGCCCCTGCTGAACGGAGCGCGGCCGGCCGGCATCGTCGAACGCTCTGACGCCTCAGTTCGCCAGAAAGAGGGGCTGCCGGAAACAAGCGGCCGGCTGTGGGGCGCCGACCCACCTTCCCCCATCGAAATCCGCGAGCACGGGCTGATTTTCCAGGTCGACCTGGTGGCCGGCCATAAAACCGGCTTTTACCTCGATCAACGGGAAAATCGGGCGCATTTCAGCCGGCCGGCTCTCGTCGCCGGGGGCGATGTGCTCAACGCCTTCGCCTACACCGGCGGCTTTGCGGTGGCGGCCGCTCGCGGTGGGGCTGGCCCGATTACCAATCTCGACACCAGCTTTCCGGCGCTGGAGCTGGCCGAAATGAATGTCCAACGCAATTTTGACAGCCGGCCGGCCGACGAATACCTGGCCGGGAACGCGTTCGAAATTATGCGGGATTTTCGAGATCAGGGTCGCCAGTTCGATGCGATCGTGCTCGACCCCCCCAAATTCGTCCAGAGCCAGCGCGATTTGACCCGGGCCACCCGGGGCTACAAGGACATCAACTGGCTGGCGCTGCGGCTGCTGCGCCCGGGGGGCATCCTGGTCACGTTTTCCTGTTCCGGGCTCGTATCGGTCGACCTGTTCCAGAAAATACTCTTTGGGGCGGCCGTCGACGCCGGACGGGAAGTGCAGATCATGCAGGCACTCGGCCAGGCGGCCGATCATCCAGTTCTTCTAACCTTCCCCGAATCGGCTTATCTCAAGGGATTTTTGTGCCGTGTCTGGTAAAGAATTAGAAAGTCCACCACCCCTGATCCTGGCCCAGGCGGACGATCAACCAGATGGTGATGCCGATCAGCAGGGGCACCGCCAGCAGGCGCAGAACGATCCCGCCTCCCACGCGAATCAGGATAAAGAAAACCATGGCCAGCAGGGTGAACCAGACCCAGCGCGGAACATGGGCCAGCCGTTCGACCCGCTTCTGCCCGGAGCCGGACGCCAGCATGCGCTGAAACCCCTCGCGGAGAGGGGTCCAATCGGGCGTCCACTGCGCCTGGCAGCTCGGGCACTGGTGGTAAGTGCTGACCGATCCATCCGGCAGATAATCAGTGCGGCGCAGGATCTCCCCACCACAGTTCGGGCAGTCGTGCCCGGTATCTTCCCAACGATTTTTCGTTTCCATTTCGACAGATTAACGGTGTGCTGTTTGCCGTCCTGGAATCCGAACGGCCATTTTTAGTATAAAGGAAAATGGCCCAAACCTATCGACTTTCATATAAAAATAAGAAAAAAGGCCGGTTTGCCGTTTGCAAAGAGGCAGGGCGATCCCGTGACCTATGACCCATCACTCCGCCTTGTCACCCCTCTGAACGGGCTGTTACAATCAGGTTGGTGAATGATGCGGTGGGTGGAAAAGGCGGTTTTGTCCCTCCCCGGCCGGCATTTCCGAAGCCAGTTTTTCGTTTCGCGTAAAATAGGAGACCCCTTTTCATGCAAGTCCAATCGCATTCCATTGGAGAAGTCGTGGTCATGAATCTCGAAGGCCGTTTTGACGCCTATTCGGCCCCTCAAGTCAACGAGCGCCTTGAGGAGGCCCTGCGCATCGAGACTCCCCGGCTGGTGGTCAACATGGAAAAGGTGATTTTTGTCGATTCCACCGCCCTCGCCACTCTCGTCCAGGCGATGAAGCGCTGCCGCCAGATGAATGGGGATTTGCGAATCTCCAATCTCAAGCAGCCGGTCCAGATGATATTTGAACTGACCCGCCTGGATCGGGCTTTTGAGATATTTCCTTCCGCCGCCGAAGCCGTCGAGGCTTTCAACCAGTAGCGGCCGGTCGACCCGGTCGTTCGTTCGCGTCGAGGAATTCGAATGACCCAACTGCAGTCCTCCGATTCCCGCATGCTGGCGGCCGTCGTTTCCGCCCAGCGCAGCCAGTTTTCCGCCATGGCGGAGGCGTGGCTGGCGTCCGGAGCAACCACCTTTTCAATCTGGGCCGAAGGAACCCTGCTCGGCTGCTGGCCGCAGGCCTCCTTCGCCGGACCACCGTCAATGAAGGCGGCCATTCAGGTCAATGGGAGGGAGATTGGCGAGATTCAGGTCGCCGGCTTGAGCGGCCCGGCCGCCGAGGCGGTGCTCCTCTCCGAAGCCGGCCTGGTCGCCCGCCTGGCCCGGATGGAAAAGGAAATCAAAGGGATGACCGCCCGGCTGATTGATACGCAGGATCAGCTGCTGGCGGTCTACGATCTGACCGAGGCCACCCGCAACTACCTGGATATGGGCGACCTGCTGAACCAGCTGGCTTTCAAGACGACCCAGCTCGGGGCAACGGAAGGAGCGGCTTTTCTGCTGGAGCTGCCCGGCCAGGAGCTCCGACTCGAGCACTATCCGCAGCCGTTTCTCGACGAAACCCTGCTCCGCAGCTCGTTTGAGAAGGTCAAAACGACTGAAAATGAGCTCGTGCTCAACTTCAGCGAATCGGAAATGGCACTGAGCGGCTTGAGAAATCTGCTGCTCATGCCGATTCAGGTGCGCGGCGAGATCTGCTCCGCGCTGGCCCTGATCAACAAACGCGAAGGGGATTTTTTATCGCCGGACACCAAGCTGGCCCGAGTGATCGCCAGCCATGCGGGCTCCCGCATCGAGCATCTGCTCCTCTACCAGGAGAGCCTGGAGCAGGCCAAACTCCAGGTCGAGGCGGACCTGGCGCAGCGGGTCCAGCTCAACCTGCTGCCGAAAACATCACCGCAAATCGACGGGCTGGATCTGTGGGCTGGATCCCGGCCGGCCTCGCAGGTGGGCGGCGATTTTTACGATTTTGTTTCGAGCCGGGGACGGCCGTTCACCTTCGCCGTCGGCGATGTTTCCGGAAAAGGAATGCCCGCGGCCCTGCTCATGGCCATGACGCGGACGGTGATGCGGACGAAGACCAATGTCGACCCCACGCCAACCCCGGAAGTGATCCTGAACAACTGCAATACCGAACTCTACGACGATTTCACCGAAGTCAGTATGTTCGCCACCGCTTTCATCGGACAGTTTCATCCCCAGAACCGGCAGCTCCTCTTCGCCAATGCCGGCCATTCCCCGGTGATCTTCTGTCCACACGAAGGGGAAGCCCGATTGCTGGAAGCGGATGGCACCGCGCTCGGCGTTCTGCCCACCAGCCTGTCAAAGGACCAGGAAATCGCTTTTGGCGAAGGGGATGTGCTGGTCGTGGCAACGGACGGCTTCAGTGAGGCGACCAACGGCAAGGATGAATTGTTTGGCTATGAGCGGCTGATGAAGGTGATTGAAAAGCTGGCCGTCAAATCCGCCCGGGAGGTAGTCGAAGGGCTTTTTGAGACGGTTAACCAGTACAGCGCCGGATTGCCCCAGGCCGACGATCAAACGGTGATCGTGATCAAAGGGAACTGAGGACCTTTTTTTGATGCCTGTTCAAAAGAGGACGATTTCTATGGAAACAACTGTGATTCGAATTGACATCCCCGCCACGCACCAGCACCTGAATGTCCTGGGCGCCTGTTTGAACGCCCTGTTAGAACGCATCGATGCGCTGAGCGATCGCGAGATGCTCACCTACAACCTGGAGCTGGCGCTCCACGAAACCTGCACGAATATCGTGGAACACGCCTATGACAGCTGCCAGGACGGCCGGATTCGGGCTTCGCTGTCGGTAGTCGATCAGCCGCGCCGGCAGCTGGTCGTGGACCTGCACGACAGCGGTCGTTCCTTTGACATCAACGGGGTGCGCCACCCCAACCTCGATTCGGCGCAGATTCACGGGTATGGGCTTTTCTTGATGCGCCAGCTGCTCGACGAAGTGATCTACACCCCCAGTAAAGGGAACAACCACTGGCGGCTGGTTAAAAATCTCTGAGCGCACACCGGCGGCCGTCCCCCAACGGCCGCCGCCACGGGCCATCGGCCCGTCACAGGAGCCCCTGCACCACCCGCGGCCTCACCGCCGGGGCATCAGCACCCACAGCAGCAGATACGGCAGCAATCCCGGCAGACCGCCGGGCAAAAGCAGCAGCACAAAAATGAGCCTGACGATAAACGGGCTGATCCCATAACGGGCGGCGATACCGCCGCAGACGCCGGCGATGATGCCATTCTGGCGGACCAATGTTTTGGTTTGACTCATGCGAAATCCATCCTTTCAGCCCCCTCCGGGGCAGGTTAATCTGGCAGTCTATACGGGTGGCCGGCGGTGGGGTTGCAGTCAGGAAGTCGAGGGAGCCGGCGCTTCTTCAGGATAGGCGCTGGCCGGTGCTTCGACCGGTTCATCGGTCAGATTATCCAGCTGGGGCGTGGCGCAGTAGGGGCAGACCACCCAGTGCAGTTCGATCGGCCTTTCACATTGGATGCAGGCATTCTTGAGATGGGTATGGCAGTGGGGACAGACCATCCAGTCGGTCTGCACGATCCGCGAGCAGCCAGGACAGGCCGGCCGCTCCTCGATCTCCTGCAGGAGGGCTTCCTCCTCAAGGGCGCGCTCGTAGGCCTCGGCCAGGGTTTCCGGCGGCCGCAGAATCAGATAGATGACCAGGCCGAAAACGGGGAGGGCGGCCACGACCAGGGCCGCCAAAACCTGGGCGAAGGCATCCCGGGTCCGCCGCCGCATATCCCGGAAGGTCCAGATGACCAGGCTGAGCCAGAGGGCGGCAAAGAGCGCCGCAAAGACGGCCACCAGGATCGTCAGGTAGTAGAGGGCGGTATCGAGATCGAACATCGCCGGGGATTATAACATAATCACCCGCAAGGGTCGTCAGCCGGCGCCGTCATTCCGGGCCGATGGGCACGATGCAGGTAGTAAAGGTCAGCGTAAAAAGGGCCAGGCCGTGCGTGAGAAAAATCAGTTCGAGCTCATTGGACTGAAAGTCCGGGTGGTCGACCAGCTCGTAGAGCCGGGGGCGGGTCACCTGCACCAGGCTGCGGCCGTCGCGATCGAAGCAAATGTCCCGGCCGGCGTCTCCTGGCGGAAGGGGGCGCCCGTTCAGACGCACCTCGACCATCGGCTCATCCCGGGCCGGCAAGATCCCGAGCATCAGCTCCACTTCATCTCCCGACGGGCTGAGCACCGCGTTAACTCCGGCCGCGCTGTAGGGGACGAGGATGCGGCCGCGATCGTGGCCGGCAAAATTGAGGGATTCCCGGCCGGCCTGCCAGATCCCTTCCAGGTAGAAGGCCCCTTCCTCCCGCCCTGGCGGCAGATCATAGACCACCGCTTCCTGCGGCAGGTATCCTTCCGGGTTGCCGAGAGAACCGCCAAACAGGCCGGCGGCAAAGCCGGCATGGAGCTCCGGCGTGGATGGATAACAGGCCGCACCCACCGGATCTTCCTCGCGGAATAGAGGCCGGATATCCGGCAGTTTCACCCTGGGGTCACGTTCGACGAGGAGCTTCTGGATTGCCAGCTCCGTATTCTGATAGCCCCCCTCACCGCGCCGCTCGTAGCGAATGTAGCCGTTGGCATCGATCAGGTATTTGGTCGGCCAGGCTTTATTGGCATAGAGCTCCCAGTTTTCGTAGTGGTTGTCGAGGAGCACCGGATAAGAGAGATTGAACTCTTCCATCGCCGCCTCAACCTGATGCCGCTGGCGGGCGAATTTAAACTCCGGCGTGTGGACCCCGATAATCTGCAGCCCCTGTGCCTCATAGCGGCGGTGCCAGCTGGCGACGTGGGGCAGCGTACGGATGCAGTTGACACAGGAATAATCCCAAAAATCAACCAGGATGACATGCCCCCGCAGGCTGTTCCGCGAGAGCATGGGAGAATTGATCCAATCTCCCTCCCCAAATTCGGGCATATGAACGACCGGTCGGGAAAGCAGCATGAGCATAGTTTTTCAGTAATTAATAACCGATTTCAATTCGCAATCAAAGGGCGGCCACAGCCCCGCCAGTTTCATTATAAACGGTTGGCCGAAACCGGCTTTAGGAAACCGGTCCTCTTTCATCGAATTTTTATCGCCTCCTTTATGCCTGCTGGTAGCGGCGAGTGATGTTGGGAATGAGATATTCGCCGAAAGCGCGGCCGGTGTCGAAGGCCGGCTGCCAGCCCCAATCCTGTCGGGCCGCGCTGTCGTCGAGGTCGGCCGGCCAGCTGTCGACAATCGCCTGGCGCTTGACATCGGGAGCGAAGGTGATCTGGGCCTCGGGAAAGGCGGCCATGACCTGATCCCGGATTTCACCGGCAGTCAGGCTGAATCCCCGGACGTTGTAGACAGTCCGGGTTAGCTTTTCGCGCGGGGCTCGGGCCAGCATCAGGAGGGAATGGGCCGCATCCGGCATGGCCATGAACGGTATGCGGACATCTTCGCGGACGAAACAGGCATAGGGTTCACCCCGGGCGGCGGCGTGGATCATTTCCGGGGCATAATCACTGGTCCCACCAGATGGCACGGTGAAGGCGCTGATCAGGCCGGGAAAGCGCACGCAGCGAAAATCGAGCATGATTGGCGTTTCGGCCGACAGCTGCCGGTAGTGTTTGCTGTAGTAATTGCCGAGAATTTCGCAGTAGAGCTTGTTACAGCCATACATGGTCCGCGGCTGGTTCCATTCCCATTCACGCACTCGCTGGTAGAGCTCCTTGCTCTGCACATTCTCCGGCATGCCGTAGGCGGCGATTGAACTCGGAAAGATGAACTGGATCGGCCGGCGCCGCCACTGGCTCTGGTCGGCCGCCAGCCGCAGCAGCGCCAGCGTCCCTTCGACATTGACCTGGTGGGCCATATCCGGCGTAAATTCGCTGCTGGTCGACAGCAGGGCGGCCAGGTGATAGATCGCGTCGATTTCGTACTGGCTGACGATGCGGGCCAGCAGGATCGAATCGAGCAGGTTGCCTTCGATATGGGTGGAGAGACCGGCCACCTCCGGCGGCGCCGGCCGCAGATCCAGGGTCAGAATTTCGTTGTTGCCATCTTCGGCCAGATGCTGGATGAGGGCCTGGCCGACTTCGCCGCTGGCTCCGGTCACCAGGATGACTTTTTTGCGCATGAATACCTCGTCGGATGGGTGAATAGCCGGGCCGTCCGCCGGCGAGGCGGTTCCAGCACAGCGGCCGTTTGTGCTTAAATGACGCTGAGCTCCCGGCCGACACGCGCGAAGGCGTCGAGGGCCAGCTCGAGATCGGTCTGGCTGTGGGCGGCCGAATTCATGACGCGAATACGGGCTTTACCCTGGGGAACGGTCGGATAGCCGATGGCCATGGCAAACACCCCTTCTTCAAAGAGCCGCCGGCTGAACTGCTGGGCCAGAGGCGCTTCTCCCAGCATGACCGGCACGATCGGCGTTTCACTGTGACCGATGTCGAAACCGAGCTCACGCATTCCCTGCTTGAAGAGCCGGGCGTTGTCCCACAGCCGGTCGACGAGCTCGGTCGATTCCTGAAGCATGTGCACCGCTTCGAGGCAGGCGGCGGCATCCGGCACCGTCATGGCGCTGGAAAAGAGGAAGGGCCGGCCCCGCTGCTTGAGCCAGTCGATCAGCACCCGCCGGCCGGCCACGAGCCCGCCGACCACGCCGAAGGCTTTGCTCAGGGTGCCGACTTCGATATCGACCCGGCCGTGCAGCCCGAAGTGATCGACAATGCCGCGGCCGCCGCGCCCGAGCACGCCCTCTCCGTGGGCGTCGTCGACCATCAGGATGCAGCCGTGGCGTTCGGCCAGATCACAGATTTTATCCAGGGGAGCGATATCGCCGTCCATGCTGAATACCCCATCGGTGACGATGAGCCGCCGGCCGTAGGCGGTGTTTGCCTTCACCTTTTCTTCCAGATCATCCGGATCATTGTGCTCGTAGGCGATGATCTCTGCCCGGCTGAGGCGGCAGCCGTCGATGATGCTGGCGTGATTGAGCCGATCGGAAAATATGGCGTCGCCGCGGCCGACGAGAGCCGGAATCGTGGCCAGATTGGCATTAAAACCGCTCTGCAGGGAAATACACGCCTCCGCCCCCTTGAAATCGGCCAGCGCCTGTTCGAGCCCCTCGTGCAGACCCATCGTCCCGGCGATAGTGCGCACGGCGCCCGGTCCGACGCCGAACCGATCGATGGCCGCCCTGGCGGCCGCTTTCAGCCGGGGATGATTGGCCAAACCGAGGTAGTTATTGGCGCAGAAATTGAGCAGCTCCCGACCGTCGATCCGGACCCGGGCATCCATCGGGGAATCAATAACCCGGATGCGATTGTAAAGTCCCTGATCCTTTAATTTTTCCAGTTCATCATGGATCCACGATAGCTGGTGGCTCATGACTCCTCCGTTGTGGGGTTTCAAATTAGCAGGTCCTATAACTATACTGGTCTGGCGGAGGAGATGCCAGCCGGAGCAGCCGGCCGGCTTTAAGCGTCTCCCGGCTCCTCAATGCGGATTTCGGTGCCGAGTTCAATTGGTGAAATAGGCCGGGCTTCCACACAGACATCCCCCGGCATCTCGGCTTCGCCCTCGCCGTTAAATTTCAAGACGAGGTGGCCGATCGTCTTCAAGTTTTGATTGGCGACTTCTCCCACCGCCAGGATCTGATATTCGCTGCCGTCGATCCAGAGCCGGTCCCCGCGCCGGAGCGGTGCCGCCGGCGCAGCCCCATCATGTAGAACGGCAAATTCAGCCAGCTCCGGGGGAGCGTTCATGCCGAAAAGGACGAGGATCTGATGGTCGAGAAATTCGGACACCAAAGGCCCAACTGCCTTCACGCTGGCCTGAAATTTAATCACCCCATTTCCCCTCTGGCCGGCCTCCGGCGGCGGCCGTTCTACTCCTGGCCGCCAAAGATTCGTTTGAGGAACCCGCTTTTTTTAACCGCCTCATCTTTCATTTCACGCGCCGCTGCCAGCAGATGGCCGGCCTTATCCCGGAGGGTTTCGTCCTCATCACCAGCGGAAACCGCCTCAATCACGGCGCCGCTCTCGTCCATCTCGACCAGCTCGATGTCGTCCTCGGACACGCCGGAAACAAACAGCTCTTCCTTGATAAAACGGAAGAGAGGGCCGGAGGGCTGGGTCGGATGGACGTCGATGGTCATGACCCCTTTCATCGGATAGATACCAATCCGGGCCGTGCCGCCGCAGTCGATGATGGCCACGGCGATTTCTTCAAAATCCCGTTTGGACTGAAAGCCGTCGAACGGAACGCCCCCGGTCAGTTCGGCAATGCGCCTGGCGACCGGATGGATGCCGCTGCCGGTGACGCTGTAGATGAGATCCCGCCCGGGAACCGGCAGAATCGTCAGGGGGCCCCCCCAGCCATGGGGACCCGCGGTGACCCGAACGGCCCGATAAATTGATTCCTCTGTCATGATGACGCCTCCATAGCTGCCATCCCAGATTCACGGGAGTCCGGGAGGGTGAAACCAGTTAGAAAAGCGGGTTGGCGCTGCACTACATTTGAAAATTGTTTTCGATTAACGAGGTAAGAGCGGTCAGGGCTTGTTCCGCCTGGGGGCCGGTCGTTTCAATGCGCATTTCGTGTCCCTGCGTGACCGCCAGCTGCATCAGCTTGATGGCGCTGTTGCCGGGCACCGGCCCCATTTCTCTGGAAAGGTTCGACACCCAGATCTCGGCATCGAACTGTCTGGCGAGTTTGACGAACATGGCGAGCGGCCTGGCATGCAGTCCGGCCTCGTGCCCCATAATAATTTCAGAAGCGGGCATAAACTTTGATGATCCCCTCTCATCCAATCGTTCATTCACCGGTTAATCGTCCGGTGATCCTCCCTTTATTTTAAAGGAAAATAGGCGGAATCGGAAAAAAGGGGGGTGAAATCCCCGGACAATTCTCTCAAACTTGGCGAGCCGGCGATTGGCAAACCCCCGCCTTTCCGGTAAAGTTCGGCCAAAGGAGGCCGCATGGACTGGCAGGCATATCTCGAAGCAAAGCAAACTGAATTTCTTGAGGATCTCCTCGATTTTATTCGCATCCCGAGCATTTCCGCCCTTCCTGAGAATGCCGAAGCGGTTGCTCAGGCGGCCGAATGGGTAGCCCGCCGGCTGGAAAAAGCCGGGATCGAACACGTGGCCGTCATGCCGACCGGGGGGCATCCGGTCGTCTACGGGGATTGGCTGCACGCCGAGAACGGGCCGACCGTTCTGATTTACGGCCATTTTGACGTCCAGCCCGCCGATCCGGTCGCCCTCTGGCACGCTCCGCCCTTCGAACCAGTCATCCGAGATGGCAAGATTTTCGCCCGGGGCGCTTCGGATGACAAAGGGGGCATGCTGACGCCGATTCTGGCGGTCGAAGCGCTGCTGCGGACCGATGGCCGCCTGCCGGTTAATGTCAAATTCTGCTTCGAAGGACAGGAGGAAATCGGCAGTCCCCAGCTGCCGGCCTTCATTCGCGAGCACCGGGACCAGTTCGCCTGCGATCTCGTCCTGAGCGCCGACGGGCTGCTGTGGTCGGTCGACCGGCCGATGCTGGTCACCCGCTACAAGGGGTTGGCCGGCATTCAAATCGACGTGACCGGCCCCAAACAGGATCTGCATTCCGGCCTTTATGGAGGCGTCCTGCAGAACCCGCTGGAAGCGATCAGCCGGATCATCACCTCGTTCCGCAATGAAAGCGGCCGGATCGCCGTCGAGGGGTTTTTCGACGATGTCATCGACCTCTCTGGCGAAGAAAGAGATCGCATCGCCGCCGTTCCCTTTGACGGCGCATCGTACCGGCAGAGCCTCGGCATCGAAGCGCTCTTCGGCGAACCGGGCTACTCCACCTGGGAGCGGAACTGGACCCGGCCGACTCTGGAGATCAACGGCCTCTGGGGTGGGTTTCAGGGAGAAGGAACCAAAACGGTGATCCCGAGCACCGGTCATGCCAAGGTGACCTGCCGGCTGGTGGCCGATCAGGCGCCTGAGCGAATTGTCGACTGCCTGATAAAACACGTCCGGCGCCATACCCCGCCCGGCGTTCGGGTCGAGGTGAATCCCCTTCCCGGCCGGGCCGATCCATACTTCCTCCCGGTCGACCATCCGGCCCACCGGCTGGCTGCGCGGGTGCTGACCGACCTGTTCGAGGGCACACCCCCCTACTTCGTCGGCGTCGGCGGCTCCGTGCCCATCATCCCCATTTTCCAGCAGGTGCTCGGAGCGCCGACCATCAACTTCGGCTGGAGTGTCGGGGATGAACAGCTCCACGCTCCCAACGAGTATTTTCGCCTGCAGAACTTCACCCGGGGCCAGCGCGGCTACTGCCTGATGCTGAAAGAACTGGCCGGATATGGAGCCTGACGCAGTGCGCATCGCCCCTCCCGGCATCCGCCATCTCCTCGCCGTCGCCAGCGGCAAAGGAGGTGTGGGCAAGACGACGACCACGGTCAATCTCGCCCTGGCTCTGCACCATTTCGGGCTGCGTGTCGGCATCTACGACGCCGACATCTACGGCCCCAATATCCCACTTCTCCTCGGCATCCACCAGACCCGGCAAACCCAGGACGCCTACGCCCCCATTCTGCGGGCGGCCGGCAGCGTCCCCTACATCGATCCCCTGAATCGTTTCGGGATCGAGATCATGTCGGTTGGCCTGGTCATCGGTGAAGAACAGGTCATCAATCCGCTGAGCGATGCGGTCGGCGCTCTCGTGCTGCAGAACCTCATGGATGTTCGCTGGCCGCCGCTCGACGTGCTGCTGATCGACCTGCCGCCGTCCTCCGGAGAACCGCAGGAAAGTATTCTGCGGAAAATCCGCCTGGATGGGGTCATCATTGTGACCACTCCCCAGGATTTAAGCCTGCTCGACGCCGGCCGCTCCCTCAAGCTGTTCGCCCAGGCGGCCGTACCCATCCTCGGCCTGATCGAAAACATGAGTTTCTTCATCTGCCCGGACTGCGGTCAGGAGCACCAGATTTTCCAACGATCGGCCCAGTGGGAGATTCCGGTCATTGCCGCCGCCGACCTCCTCGGCAGGATCCCCCTCGATCCCGCCATCTCACGATCGATTAATCAGAGCCACCCCCTCGTGCACGCCAGCCCAGAGAGCCCCCACACCGCCCACTTCCTCCAGGCCGCCCAAAATACCTGGGAGAAACTCTCCAACTCCCAACTTTCGGCCCCTAACTCCCAACTCCCGACCCCCAGCTCCTAATCACCGACATCCTCCACAAAAACAACCGCAAACATCCGCCCCCATTCCTTCCCTGTCAGATAAAACAGCCCTTCGTCCTCGCGGTAGGCGATTCCATTCAGGACCTGTTCTTCATCCAGCTCGTTCTTTTCGAACGGCGGGAGCAGCCCCGCCGCGTCGATGACCGCCGTCACCTGGCCACCGGCTGGATCGATGCGCAGGATCTGGTCGGTTTTCCAGACGTTGGCGTAGATCGAATCCCCGGCGCATTCAAGTTCATTCAGCAAAAATACCGGGCCACCTTCGAGCGTCACTTCGATCTCCCCAACCACGGCGAAGGTCAGCGGATCCCGCCGCACCAGCCGGCTGCTGCCGTCGCTCATCCAGAGCTCCCGGCCGTCGAAACACAATCCCCAGCCTTCCCCTTCGTAGCGAAATTCACCGGTGCGGTTCAGGGTGGCCAGGTCGTAAATGAAGGCCACCCCATCCTGCCAGGTGAGCTGGATCAGCCGCTCCTCAACCAGGGCCAACCCCTCCCCGAAGTAGGACGGATCGAGGGCGACCGTCTGGATGGCGCCCCCGGTTTCCAGGTCGAGTTCGCGCAGTTCAGACGTGGCCACTGAGCCGATTCCGGTGCTCTCAAACAGGCGGTCTCCGGCCCAGACCAGCCCCTGGGTAAAGGCGGCCGGATCGTGCGGATAGACGGCGACGATTTCGGGAACCAGCCGAGCCGGGTCGGCCGCTGTGGGAGTGAGGGTCGGGACCGGCGAGGGCTGTGGCGGTGTGGGCGTCGGTGCGGCCGGTGGCTCGGTTGGGGCGACCACGACAGTCGGTTCAGGCGGCGCGGAGGGTGGAACGACCGCAGCGGTTCCGCCCCGGCAGGCGGTCAGGGTGGCCGCAAGGAAAATAACGGCGAGCAGGCGGCGGAAACCGGTCAAAACGGCCGTCTCCTGGAATGAAAAACCGGCCGCTGCTTCGGGCAGCGGCCGGTTGATCGATCAAAAAACGAGCTCAGCCGCCCAGGAGCAGCATGATCAGCCCCCGGCCCTGCCCGAGCAGGACGACGGCGCCGGCAAAGACGACGGAAACCATCGACATCAGCTTGATGAGGATGTTCAGCGACGGGCCGGAGGTGTCTTTGAACGGATCGCCGACCGTATCCCCAACCACGGCCGCCTTGTGCGGGTCGGAACCCTTGCCGCCGTAGTGCCCCTCTTCAATGTACTTCTTGGCGTTGTCCCAGGCGCCGCCGGCATTGGCCATCATGATGGCCAGGGAGAAGGCGGTCGCCAGCCCGCCGGCCAGGAGTCCGAGGGTTCCGGCCACGCCGAGGAGCAGCCCGACGAGGATCGGCACGACAATCGCCAGCAGAGACGGCACGATCATTTCTTTGAGAGCGGAGCGCGTACTGATTTCGACGCAGGTCTCGTAGTCCGGCTTGGCCGTGCCTTCCATGATACCGGCGATTTCCCGGAACTGGCGGCGCACTTCGACGACCATGGCGTTGGCCGCCCGGCCGACCGCGCTCATCGTCAGGGCGCAGAAGTAAAAGGCGACCATGGCGCCGATGAAGGCTCCGAGCAGGAACATCGGGTTCAGTGGATGAGCGCCGAAAGAGATGACGAGCTCATTCAAAGACATCGTGGCCACCGCAATCGGATTGCCGTCGAGGTCGAGGGAGGTCACCCCGTTGCGGAGAAGGCCGATCCGGGCCTGCTCGACGTAGCTGGCCAGCAGGGCCAGTCCGGTCAGGGCGGCCGATCCGATGGCAAACCCCTTGCCGGTGGCCGCAGTCGTGTTCCCCAGGGCGTCGAGCTGGTCGGTTCTGGCACGCACGCTCGGTTCCAGGCCGGCCATTTCGGCGTTGCCGCCGGCATTGTCGGCGATGGGGCCGTAGGCGTCGGTCGCCAGGGTAATCCCGAGGGTCGAGAGCATGCCGACCGCCGAAATCGCCACTCCAAAGAGACCGGCCAGCGGGAAGGTCAGACCGCCGGCGACGAAGAAGGCGAAGCCGGAAGCGACCACCACGATGAGGACCGGGATGGCGGTCGACCGCATGCCGACGGCCAGGCCGTCGATGATGACCGTTCCGGGACCGGTCTCGGCTTTCTGGGCGATCCCCTGGGTCGGGCCGTACTCGGCCGAAGTGTAGTATTCGGTCACGCGGCCGATCCCGATCCCGGCGGCGAGGCCGCTGATCAGGGCGAACCAGATCTGCCAGGTCGAATGGTTGGCGAAATCGCCCGGCCCCCCGAGCAGGTCGAGCAGCGGGTAAGAAACCAGGGCGATGATGCCGGCCGCGACCCAGACGGAGCCTTCGAGCGCCCACATCAAGTCCTTCATGGTCGCCCCTTCTTTGGCCCGCACCCGGAAAATGGCGGCGATCGAAACGAGAACGCCTACCCCGGCCAGCATGACCGGCGCAGTGATGTATTTGAGCTGTTCGCCAACCCCGGCCCCGGCGGCGATCGCGCCCGCTACGCCGAGCGCGGCCGTCGATAGAATCGACGCCAGGTAGGATTCGTAGAGGTCGGCCCCCATGCCGGCCACATCGCCGACATTGTCACCGACGTTATCGGCGATGGTCGCCGGATTGCGCGGATCGTCCTCCGGAAGTCCCGCCTCGACTTTCCCCACCAGGTCGGCGCCGACG
>JBFFZG010000034.1:0-23628 GCA_041568735.1 Promineifilaceae bacterium (SeqCode) | reverse complement strand
GAGGACCAGAGCAAAAGCCTCCAGGAGGAGGTCGACCGGGTGGGTCAGCAGCCCGAGGGTGCCGATATAGACGACGACAGGCGCTTCCGCGGGAATCCCCAGCTGCCGGCGCAGATTCTCTGTCTCTGGCGCTCCCTCAAACCGGCCGCTTTCGATGCCGTTGGGCACGATGATGATTTTTTCGTCGGGATAGCCGAGCGCCCGGAAGCGGCCGGCTGTAAATGTGGTGTTGGTGGTGATTCCGGCGGCATAGCGGATCACGCCGTCTTCAAAGAACCGGATCACCTGCTTCTGCCAGCCGCCGCTCAGCCGGTTGCTCTCCGCCTCGTAATCATCGGCATCGCAGAAAACCGGCCGGCCGCGCCGGGCCAGCCGCACGGCCAGGGCATTCAACGGCTGGGGCTTGCACAGCTGGATGATCTCCGCCTCGCTGCTCCACACCGCCCGGGTCAGCCGGATCACCGCCAGCAGCGAGATCCACAGCAGCCGGCCTGGGCTGAAATAACGCTTGTGCGAGCCTTCTTTCTGCACGTGCATCTGGCTGACGTACTCGACCGTGACGCCTTCCTCGATCAGGCGGCGGGCCGGCAGGCGGTTCCAGTCCGGATGGAGGGCCACCACCTCGACCTGGTGCCCACGACGCACCAGTTCGCGAGCCAGGGGGCCGAAGCGGCCGAGCCCGCTGGGGCTGTCGAGACTCTGTGTGAGGACAAACAGCAGTTTCACCGGCCGTCCTCCCCAGGGAGTCCGGCGAATTCGACCAGGTCGGCGGCAAAAGTCCTCCAGGCGTAGGTGGCGGATCCGGCCTCCAGGTTGGCGCGCATAACCGATTCGAGATCGTCGTCGAAATACCGCAGGATGGCGGCCGCCAGGGCGTGGGGATCGTCCGGAGGAACGAGCAGCCCGTTGTCCCCGTCCTGGATCGCCTCGACCAGCCCTCCCACGGCCGTGGCCAGGACCGGCGTGCCCGCCCCCAGGGCCGCCTGGGCGATCGCGCTCTGGGTGGCGCGGCGATAGGGAAGCACTACCAGGTTGGCCTCCCGCAGCAGGGCGGCCAGCCGCTCATTAGGGACGTATTCATCGTGGATTTCGACAAAAGGGCCGATCTCCAGCGATTCGATCAGCGCCCGGTATCCGTCGATATCCTCCCAGAACTCCCCCACCACTTTCAGGCTGATTTCCCGGCGAGCCAGGACCTGCGGCAGGGCGCGCAGGAGGGTATCCAGCCCCTTGTAGGCCCGCACGAGGCCGCAGAAAAGCAGGGTAGGCCGGCCGGCCGGCCGGCTCCGGTCGGCCGGCTCCGGTTCAGCCACCAGCGGGGCGAACGTGGGCATCGGCCGCACCAGAATTCGGGCGGCCGGCCAGATCTGCCGCAGAATCCGGGCCTGCTCCCCGGCGTGCACCACGAAGCAGTCGGCCCGCCCCAGGGCCAGCTGGAGCGCCAGCCGGTCGAAGGGGCCGCCTTCGTGGGGCAGGACGTTGTGGCAGATAGCGAGAATCCGCACGGCCGGATGGCTGCGCCGAATCCCGCGGGCCAGGAAAGCCCAGTGAATCGCCCAAAAAGGAACCCACCAGGGAAGGACCAGCAGCACCGGTCGAAAGGACCGCAGCCGGTTCAACGCACGCTGCCAGGTCAGCGGATTCATCGAGTCGATCAGGTAGCTCACCCCTGTCTGCAGAGGGGCGGCGCTCGGATCCCGATCATCCCGACGGTAGAGCCAGCGGGGGTACTGGCGGGTGAACGAGATGAAGAGCACTTCGTGGCCAGCGGCGCGCAGGGCATCCACCAGCAGCGTCGTGTGGTGGGCGATGCCGCCGCGGAAGGGATAGGTGGGTCCGATGACAGCGATTTGCATGGGGTCAAAAGTGGGCAGGGCCGCCCCGGGCGGCCAGATCTGCTGGTTTCGCGGTTGGAATCATGCCGGCAATCTTGCTAAACTGAACCCATGATTCTCGTTACGGGTTCCACCGGCTTCGTCGGCCGGTCGTTGATGCGAGCGTTAGCTTATCATAACCTCGAAGCGGTTGGCTACCACGGCCGGATCAACAACCCCTACGCCCTGCGCGAGCAGCTGGCCGGGGTCGAAACGGTGATCCACCTCGCCAGCGCCGAGTCGCGAGGGCGGGAGCGATCACTCTACCATGTCGACGTCGAAGGAAGCGAGCGCCTGGTCGAGGAGGCCGAGCGGGCCGGGGTCAACCATCTGATCTTCCTCAGCCGGATCGGAGCCGACAAGAATTCTCTCTACCCGTTGTTTCGCGTCAAAGCCGCGGCCGAGCAGGTTTTGAAAGAGAGCGGCATTCCGGTCACCATCCTGCGCACGGCGACGCTGTTCGGCCGGGAAGATCGCTTTCTCAATACGATCGGTTCGCTGGCCTTCTGGAACTGGCCGTTTGTCTGGCTGCCGGGCGACGGCCGGTCGATTCTGCAGCCGCTGTGGGTCGAGGACGCGGTGCGCTGCCTCATCGCCGTCAGCGACCCCTTCGATCTGCACGGATTTCGCGGCAGCACCTTCACGATCGCCGGTGAAGAACGCTTCCACTACGACGAACTGGTGCGCATCGTGTTGAACACGACCGAATTCAACCGCAAACCGCTTCTCATCCGCATGCAGTGGGTGCGGCTCGCGACCCGTCTTTTCTTCGGCTGGCGGCGCCGGCCGCCGGTAACCCTGTTCTTCCTCGATCGCCTGAACAACCCGGAAATCGCCGATCTCGACGTCGTTTTTCGCAACTTCGGCTTCCACCCGGCCCGGCTCCGGAGCCAGATCACCTATCTGCGCCACCCCAGGCTGGCCCGTTTTGTCCTGGGCAGCCGCTAGGCCGGCCCTGAGCCCGTTCCACCCCTTGACACTTTGAGAACATCACCTGATACTTGGCACTCTGCCAGAGCAGCGGGCTTCGCTTCTCAGAGAAGTTCGGGCCCGGATTTTAGGAGATTGCCATGCCCCCCTATATCGAAATACGCGACATTCGCGCGCATGTCGGCCAAACGGTCACACTGAAGGGCTGGCTTCACGCCAGCACCCGCAAGGGGAAGCTCTTTTTCGCCCGGATGCGGGACGGCAGCGGCTACACCCAGCTGGTAGCATTCCGGCCGGAGGTCGGAGATGAACTCTTCGAAACTCTCAAACGGTTGGGGCAGGAATCCTCGTTTACCGTGACCGGTGTCGTCAAGGAAAATCCGAAAGCTCCCGGCGTTCCGGCCGGCTACGAGGTAGCCGTCGAAGCGGTCGAGGTTGTGCAGGCGATCGAAGAATACCCGATCACCCCCAAGGAACACGGGGTGGAATTCCTGATGGACAACCGGCATCACTGGCTGCGGTCGATGAAGCAGTGGGCGATCCTGCGCACCCGGGCCACGATCAAGCGAGCCATCATCGATTTTCTCGACGGCGAGGGGTTCTTAAACGTCGATACGCCTATCATCACCCCGTCGGCGGCCGAGGGAACGTCCAATCTATTTGAGATCGGCTACTTCGACGACAAGGCCTATCTGGCCCAGACCGGCCAGCTCTACAACGAAGCCAACATCATGGCCTTCGGCAAAGTCTACTGCTTCGGCCCAACTTTCCGGGCGGAAAAATCAAAAACGCGCCGCCATTTGACGGAGTTCTGGATGGTCGAACCGGAGATGGCTTTCTTCGATCTGGACGATTTGATGGCCTTCGAGGAGCGGTTTGTCACCACGATCGTGCAGACGACCCTGGAGAAGTGCCAGGACGAACTGGAAATCCTCGAGCGGGACCTGACCGCCCTGCGGCGCATTGCCGGTCCGTTCCCGCGCATCAGCTACGATGAAGCGGTCGAGCGGCTGCAGCAGGCCCAGGCCGAGGCAGAGGATCCGGAACGCCGGGCGGAGCTGGCGATCACCTGGGGGGAGGATTTCGGCTCGCCGCATGAGACTGAACTGGCCAGCCAGTTTGATCAGCCAGTGTTTGTCTATGGCTATCCTTCCCAGGTCAAGGCCTTTTACATGGAGCCCTGGCCCGGCCGGCCGGAGGTCTGCAAGAGCGTCGATCTGCTGGCACCTGAAGGATATGGGGAGATCATCGGCGGCAGCGAGCGGATGAGCGATCCGGCCGTCCTCCTGGAGGCCATCCACAAACACGAGCTGCCTCCGGAGCACTACAGCTGGTACATCGAGCTCCGCCAGTTCGGCAGCGTCCCCCACAGCGGTTTTGGCCTCGGCCTCGAACGGACTGTGGCCTGGATCTGCGGTCTGCCCCACATTCGCGAAACGACGGCGTTTCCGCGGATGCTCTACCGGCTGAATCCGTGAGCGGCTGCCGGTATCCGGTTTCCTGGCAGCCCTCAACCACCTGAAACCGCTCACCGCTTCCTGCCCACCGATCACAGAATTCTGTTCACTGCCTTTCCCATGAACACCTCCCCACCTCGACACCACTACGTGATCTGGCAGTGCGCCGATGCCGGGTGTGGGCTGCGCTTCCCGGCGGCCGAATACGAGGTAAACAGCGGCCGCTGCCCGCGCTGCGGCGGCGCCACACGGCCCGCAGCGGCCCCGCTGAATGTCCAGGAAAGGGGGAGACGGGCAAGTTCGAATGCGTCGGCCGAGCTGCGGATCCTCCTCGACAACATCCGCTCGACCTACAATGTGGGCTCGATCGTGCGCACAGCCGACGGCGCCGGCGTGGACCATCTCTACTGCTGCGGCATCACCGCCACACCGGAGCATCCTCGGGTCGCCAAAACCGCTCTCGGGGCGTCCGAAACAGTTCCCTGGAGCTACCATCCGAACGGGCCGGCCCTGGCCGCCGATCTGTGCCGGCAGGGGTACGCACTGTGGGCGCTCGAAGCGGCGGACCGGGCGGAAAACCTGCTGGCCATCCGTCGAGAGGATCTTCCGCCGCGGCTCGTGCTCGTCGCCGGCCATGAGGTTGCCGGCGTTGATCCGGCCATCCTGGATCAATGCTCCCGGGTGCTGTCCCTGCCCATGGTCGGGACCAAGGAATCGCTCAACGTCACGGTCGCCCTGGGTGCGGCCGTCTATCATTTGCTGCACGGCCGGCTGTAATCCGGCCCACAGGTTCTATGATCCCTTCACCGCGCACGCTGACCCGCCACCTGGCAATCCCGGGCGCCTTAACCGGCTGGATCGTGGCCATTCTGTCCCTGGTGGCCTTCAGTTTGAATACGCCAATGGGCAAGGCCGTGATCCTGGACGGCGGCCGGCCAGCCTTTATTCTGGGCGTCCGCTTCGCCCTGGCGATCGGGCTTCTGGCCGCCACCCTGGGCGCCATCGATCCAGGCCTGCTCCGCCTGCCGCGCCGCGCTCTGTTCATCACACTCGCGGCCGGCCTGATCAACGGCGTCGGCGCGCTGGCCTATTTCATGTCGCTGACCCGTATCAGTGGCTCGATGGCCACGATGATCTTCGCCGTCAATCCCCTGTTGATTCTGATCATGCTGTCCCTGGTCGGGGAAAAACTCGACGGCCGCCGCCTGCTTCGCCTGGGTATCGGACTGGCCGGGGTCTACCTTCTCCTCGGACCGAGCGGTCCGGTCGACCTGACGGGCGCCCTCCTGACCGGAGTCAGCGTCGTTTCGGTCTCGATCGAACTGTTTCTGCTGCAGCAGTATCTCAAGCCATACGACAGCCGCTCGGTCACCCTCTATCTCCTCCTAGGGATGTGGATCAGTATCATGTTTGGTGGGGTGCTGCAGGGGGAATCCTTCACGGCCAGCCTCTCGCTGCGCTCGTGGCTCTTCATCGGCAGCATGGCAATCCTCGGCACCTTTCTCAGCTGGTGGATGATGCTGCGGGCGATCCAGACCCTCGGCAGCGCCCAGTACGCCCTGCTGTCGCCCCTGGAAACCGTTCTCTCAGTCTTCTGGCTGACCTTATTTCTCGGCGAATCCCTCGCCTTCTGGCAGTACCTCGGCGGCGGGCTCATCCTTCTCAGCGCTATGATGGCCCGGGCGCGCAGCCGGGCGCGCTGGGTGAGCCCCAAGCTGCCGCCGCTGCCCTGAGGACCCCGCGATGGCCCATCCGCGCATCGAGCAGATCGAAATTCACCACTATCGCCTCCCGCTCGACCCGCCGTTTCACGCTGCCTGGGATCCCCGGCCGCGCCGCACCTTTACCAGCACGATCGTCCGGGTGCGGGCCGGAGATTTCGAAGGGGTCGGCTCGGGCGACGCCATGGCCGGCTTCCCCGGCCACGAGCACCTCTTCGTGGGACGGGATCCTTTTGACATCGAGCGGCACGTCCACATTCTCGACAACCTGCAGTTTCACTACGGCCGCATGTGGCCGCTGGAAATCGCCCTCTGGGATCTGATGGGGCGGATCAGCGGCCGGCCGCTCTGGCAGCTGCTCGGCGGCCGCTCCAACCGGCTGCGCCCCTACGCGTCAACCGGCGCCCGCCGGCCGGCCGAGGCGCGGGCGGAATCCGCCCTCGACCTGCGAGAAGCGGGGTTCCAGGCGCTTAAAATCCGTTTCCACGCGGGTGATCCCCGCCAGGACCTGGTCGTGGCCCGGGCCGTGCGGGAAGCGGTCGGGCCGGGATTGGATCTCATGGTCGACGCCAACCAGGGCTGGCAGATGCCGTGGGATGACAGCCCACCCTGGGATTTCCAGACCGCCCGCTGGATGGCCGATGCTCTGTCAGAGCTCGGCGTCTACTGGCTGGAGGAACCGCTGCACCGGCACGACTATGAGGGGCTGGCTCGCCTGCGCCGCCAGGTCCGGCTGCGGATCGCCGGGGGCGAGGGCAACCGGGAGCTGCGCGAGCTGCGAGACTATCTCAAATACGAAGCCCTGGATGTCTTCCAGCCCGATGCGGCCTGGAGCACGGGAATTTTACGGGGGCGGCAGCTCGCCGGGGAGGTTCAGGCGGCCGGGGCCATCTACTCACCGCACACCTGGGGGGACGGCCTCGTTCTCCTGGCCAATCTTCACCTGGCTGCGGCTGTCTCCACCACGCCCTACATCGAATTCCCCTACGATCCACCGGTCTGGACGCCGGAGCGGCGGGATTTCATCCTGCCGCAGCCCGTCCGCCCGGACCGGGAGGGATGGCTGACCCTCTCGGATGAACCCGGCCTCGGGGTCACGATCGATTGGCAGGGGCTGAAAAGCTATCGCCTCGATGCCGGAGTCATGGGATAATGGAGTGCTGGCAGCGCCCGTACCCGCGCGACCGGCGCTGAGCCCAACCAAAAAACCGACCTCGCTTCAGCGGATTGGAAAAGAAGATGCCACAGGAAAAAAACGCTTTCAAATACCTAGGAAAACCGCGCCGCCTCATCGACGGCCTGGAAAAAGTTTCCGGCTATGCCCGCTACGTGGCCGATCTCAAGCTGCCGGACATGGCCTATGTGCGGCTCGTGCTCAGTCCGTACGCCAACGCCAAAATCACCCGTGTCGACAAATCGGCTGCCGAAGCGATGCCCGGCGTCATCGCCGTCCTGACCGCGGAAGATCTGCCCACCCGTGACCGGACGATCACGTCGCGCAACAGCGCTGTCCTGGCCAAGAAGCGGGTCATCTGGGCCGGCCAGCCGGTGGTGGCCGTCGTGGCCGAGAGCGAAGAGGCGGCCGCGGACGCGGTGGAGCAGGTATTTGTCGATTACGATCCGGAGCCGGCCGTGGCCGACCTGATGCAGGCGATCCGCCGCGAATCCCCCGTCGTCTGGCCGAACGGCCTGCCAAAAGAAGGGGAGGATATGGCTTCTCTCCACACACAGGTTGTCGAGGGCAAACACATCGACGAGGGGAAGCCGAACAATGTCCACACGAACAATCATTTCACCCGCGGTGATGTCGCGGCCGGCTTCGCCGAGTCGGATGTCGTCATCGAGCGAACCTATGAAACCCCCGTGCTGCACCAGGCGTACATGGAGCCCTCGGCCGTCGTGGTGGAGCCGGACCCGCTCGGCCGCCACCTGACGATCTACTCCAGCACCCAGGGGATGTACGGCGTGCGCGATGAGGTGGCCAACCTGCTGCGGCTGCCGAACCACGCCGTGACCGTCAAACCGATGACCTTCGGCGGGGGTTTCGGGGCCAAGTACGGTATGTTTGAACCGCTGGCGGCGGCCGTCGCCGTCACCGTCCGGCGGCCGATCCGGCTGGTTCTCAGCCGCTCCGAAGATTTCCTGAGCACGACCCCCGCACCCCGCACGGTCGTCCGCCTGAAGACCGGGGCGAAAAAAGATGGCCAGGTGACTGCCCTCCAGGCGGAAATTTTCATCGACAACGGCATCTTCAGCTTCGGCCATGGCGGGATTATGTCAACTCTACTGGCCGGCACTTACATCTGGCCAAACGTCAAGATCGATGCCTACGAGGTCAATACGCACAAGTCGCACGTCGGGGCCTACCGGGCCCCGGGCGCCCCCCAGGCGACCTTCGCCATCGAAAGCAGTATGGACGACATGGCCCGGGAGCTCGGTCTCGATCCGCTCGAATTTCGCCTGCAGAATGTCGTGGAAGGGGGGGACCCGACCGGCACCAACCGCCCCTGGCCGCAGGATATCGGCGCCCGCCAGGTTCTGGAGAAAGCTCGGGAGCATCCACTCTGGGCCAACCGCCGGCCGGGGGATGGGATCGGCCTGGCGCTGGGCGGCTGGCCTTCCTTCATGGGATCGGCCGACGCCACCTGCCGGGTCGACACCGACGGCCGGGTGCGCATCAATCTCGGCATCGTCGATATCAGCGGCGTAAAGAGCGGCTTCGTCCTGGTTGCGGCCGAGGCCCTGGGCGTTTCCCCGGACGACATCGAGATCGTTCAGGATGACACCAACGGCGCCTACGGCCCCAACAGCGGAGGCAGCCAGGTTACCTACACCGTGGCCGGGGCGGTGCACACGGCCGCCCTCGAGGCGAAGAAACAGCTGCTGCACATCGCCTCCGAGATGTTCGAGGCCGCCCCGGACGATATCGAAATCAGCGACGGCCACGCCCAGGTCATCGGAGTGCCCGACAAGCGGCTGCCCATCGGCAAGCTGGCCGAAAAGGCGCGCGGCAAGCGAGGCGGGCCGGGACCGATCGTCGGCGAGGGAAAATCCGCCCCGCCGGAGAACGGCCCGGGATTCACCGTCCAGATCGCCCGGGTGGCGGTCGATCCGGAAACCTGCGAGGTGCGCCCGCTGGAGCACGTCACCATTCAGGATGTTGGCTTCGCGATCAATCCTCTCCTGGTCGAGGGGCAGATGATGGGCGGCACGGCGCAGGCGATCGGCATGGGGCTTTATGAAGCCATGGTTTACGACGACAGCGGGACCCTGCTGACCGGCAGCTTCATGGATTATGGGCTGCCCCGCATCGACAACACCCCCAGGCTCGAGGCGATCCCGGTCGAAGTCCCTTCGCCGCACGGGCCATTTGGCGCCCGGGGCATCGGCGAGCCACCGATCACGGCCGGGGCGGCGGCCCTCGTCAATGCCATCAAGGATGCTACCGGCGTGCGCGTGACGGAGCTGCCCGTGCGGCCGGAAACCCTCTGGCGAGCCAGGCGGGACACCGGTGAAGCACCCGGCTCCGCCCGCCGGGCCCTCCAACCAGATCTGGCCCATGGTTGCTTTTCGCCTTCTCGAAGAGGATGATTTTCCGGCCCTCTTCCAGGCCTGCTATCCCGGCCATTTCCGGCCTCGTCTCTTTGCCGAACTGCGCCGGTCGCTCGAGCGCCAGCAGCGCGGTGCCGGCTGCCACCTTCTCGCCCTGATCGACGACCGGCCCATCGGCACCGCTCAGCTGATCCACCATGCCCGGAAAACCGAAATTGCCGACGTCATCATCAGCCGGCCGTACCGGGGACAGGGGATCGGCAGCCGTCTGATTGCCGCCCTTCTCGAACGGGCCCGGACCGACGGCTGGGAGCCGGTCGAAATTGTCGTCGAAGCAACCAATCCCCGCGCCCGGGCCCTCTACGAGCGGCTCGGCTTTGCCTTTGAGCGGCAAATCGAGCTGGGCAGCGGGGAAAAAGGGGATCTCCTGATCTGGGACGCGGCCGGCTTCCCCGGCGGCTTGCCGCGCGGTTGATTCAGATCTAGAATTTGAGCCGTGAATGAACTCAATCTTCTCAATGGGCGCTACGAGCTGTTGAACCGGATCGGCTCCGGAGGGATGGCTTCGGTTTTTCGGGGGAAAGATACCCGGCTCGGCCGCCTCGTGGCCGTGAAAATGCTCCATGAAGGGCTGATGGACAATGAGATATTCGTGCGCCAGTTTCAGCACGAAGCCCACGCGGCCGCCAATCTGACCCATCCCAACATCGTCACCGTGCACGACATGGGGCAGGATCGGGACCGGTTTTATATCATCATGGAGTACGTCGAGGGACGAACGCTGAAACAGGTCATCCGGGATTACATCGCCCGCGGCGAGCCAATGCCGGTGCAGCGGGTGCTGACCCTGGCCATTCAGATCTGCAAAGGAATCGGCTACGCTCACCGGGCAGGCCTGGTGCACTGCGACGTCAAGCCGCAAAATATCCTGATTACGGCTGACGACCGGGTCAAGGTCGCCGATTTCGGCATCGCCCGGGCCATGACCCAGGTGGGAAGCCATGGGGGAGAGACGATCTGGGGAACGCCCCAGTACCTGCCGCCGGAGCAGGCGGCCGGCGAAGCACCTACTCCGGCCTCGGACGTCTACTCGATCGGGGTCCTGTTGTTTGAAATGCTGACCAACGCGCTCCCCTTTTCGGCCGACAATCCCACTGCCATCGCCATCAAGCACATGCGGGAAGAGCCGCCGGACGTCCAGGCGCTGAACCCGGCCGTGCCCCGGCAGCTGGCCCAGATCGTGCAGAAGGTGCTGAGCAAAGAACCGGCCGGCCGCTATCGAACCGCCGGCCAGCTGAGCCGCATTCTCAGCCACTATCAGGAACAAAACCTGGAGATGACCGGTCCGATCTACGCCGAAGCCGCGCCGGCGCCGACCGGGCCGCTGCGGCAGGTGGCGGTTCCGGCGCCGCTTCCTCGGATGGACGGCGGCAGCCGGCCGGCCCCGCACCGGCCGGAGCCCCTGCTGGTCCGGCCGCTGGAAGGCGAGGCAGCCGGCGATGCCGTCGAAAGCGACCTGGTGGCCGTCATGCTGGGGGTGGCCGCACTGCTCCTCCTGCTGGGGCTCATCCCACTCTGGTATCTCGTCGGCCGGGCCTGGGGAATTTTTTAACCATTAGATCCCGCCAGCGGCGGAAGGCAAGACACAGTCGATGGATCAAGAAAAAGCACGCTGGGAGCGCGAGGTCGTCGAGCCGGCGATCCGGCAGTTCCCCGAACGCCGGCCGGCCTTTGCCACCGGCTCCGGTTTAGTCATGGAGCGGCTGTTCACCCCGGCCGAGATCGACGAAAGCTACCTCGAAAAACTCGGCTTTCCGGGCGAATACCCCTACACACGAGGGGTGCAGCCGACGATGTACCGCGGCCGCTTCTGGACGATGCGCCAGTACGCCGGGTTCAGCACGGCCCGCGAGTCGAATGAGCGGTACAAATTTCTGCTGAGCCAGGGGCAGACCGGCCTTTCGGTGGCTTTCGACCTGCCCACGCAGATCGGCTATGATGCCGACGACCCCCTGGCCCTGGGCGAGGTCGGCAAGGTCGGCGTTTCGATCCCCACCCTGGACGACATGCGGGAGCTGCTCGACGGCATCCCGCTGGATCGGGTCAGCATCAGCATGACGATCAACGCCCCGGCCGCGATTCTCCTGGCCATGGTCATTGCCGTCGGCAAGGAGCAGGGGGTGCCGGCCGATCAGCTGCGGGGCACGATCCAGAACGACATCCTGAAGGAATACATCGCCCGCGGCACCTATATCTTTCCCCCCCGGCCGTCCATGCGGCTGATCACCGATACTTTTGCCTACTGCGCAAGGGAAGTGCCCCGGTGGAACCCGATTTCGATCAGCGGCTACCACATCCGGGAGGCCGGCAGCACCGCTGCCCAGGAGATCGCCTTTACACTGGCTAACGGCATCGCCTATGTCGAGAAGGCCGTGGAGGCCGGCCTCGACGTCGACGCCTTCGCTGACCAGCTCTCGTTCTTTTTTAATGCCCACAACAATTTCCTCGAAGAAATCGCCAAATTCCGGGCGGCGCGGCGCATGTGGGCCCGCATCATGCGGGAGCGTTTCCGGGCCAGAGACCCCCGGAGCTGGCGGCTGCGCTTCCACACCCAGACTGGCGGCAGCACCCTGACCGCCCAGCAGCCTGAAAATAACGTCGTCCGTGTCGCCCTGCAGGCGCTGGCGGCCGTTCTGGGCGGGACGCAGAGCCTGCACACGAACGGCCGGGACGAGGCGCTCTCGCTCCCCACCGAAGAAGCGGCCCAGATCGCCCTGCGCACCCAGCAAATCATCGCCCACGAAACCGGCGTGGCCGACTCGATCGACCCGCTGGCCGGATCCTACGCGCTGGAAAGTCTAACCGACGGCCTGGAGGAAAAAGCCTGGGATTACATCCGCCGGATCGACGGCCTGGGCGGCGCCATCGCCGCGGTGGAGCAGGGGTATGTCCAGCGGGAAATCGAGGATGCCGCCTACCGCTACCAGCGCGAGCTCGAGGAAAAGAAGCAGGTCGTCGTCGGGGTCAACCGCTTTACCACGGCTGAACCGATCACAATGGCTACCCTGCGCATCGATCCGCAGATCGAAGAGAATCAATGCCGCCGCCTGGCGACGATTCGCGCCCGCCGGGATGGCGAACGGGTCGCCGCGCTGCGCAGCCGGCTGGCGGAGGCGGCCGCTTCCGGTGAAAACCTGATGCCCCTGCTGATCATCTGCGTGGAAAACGACCTGACACTCGGCGAAATCTGCGCCACACTGCGGGAGGTCTGGGGAGAATACCGGCCGGCCTATGTCTGACAGTCCTGAAGGCCGCCGGGGAAATTCGAATTCCCTCCTCAGGCAATTTATTCAAAACCCACCCGGACCGGCTCCGGCGCAAAACCGGCAGCCCGGAGACAGTTCCCTCATGATTCTCAAAATCAACCACATCGCCATCGTCACCCCGGCCCTGGAAGAAGGGGTCGGTTTCTGGACAGAAGCGCTTGGCCTCCATCTGCACGCACAGCGGCGCGAGCCGGCCGAAGGGGTCGACATCGCCTTCCTGCCGGTCGGGGAAAGCGAGGTCGAGCTGATCGCCCCGTTTGTCGAGGAGACGGGCGTCGCCCGCTACCTGGCCAAGCGGGGGCCGGGCATCCATCACATCTGTTTTGACGTCGATGATCTGGATGAGGCTTTGGCCCGGCTGAAAGCCCACCAGGTCCCGCTCATCGACGAGACTCCCCGCGTCAACGCGGCCGGCCGGCGCATGGTGTTCATTCACCCCAAGGGGACCGGCGGTGTGCTGGTGGAGCTCTATGAAGCCGAATCCCGGCCGCATTGAAATCCTCGGCATCCCGGTTGACCATGTCACGCTGGACAGCAGTCTGGCGCGGATCGCGGCCATGGTCGAGGAACCGGTTCTCCACCAGATCGCCACGGTCAACCCGGAATTCGTCATGGCTGCGCGCCAGGACCCGGCCTTTGCCGATGCCCTGCGGCGGGCCGACCTCTGCCTGCCAGATGGGATCGGGCTAATCTGGGCCTCGCGGCGGCTGGGCCGCCCGCTGCCGGAACGCGTCCCCGGCAGCGAAATGGTCTACCACCTGGCGGCCGCCTGTGCCGCCGGCGGCTGGCCCCTCTTCCTGCTCGGCGCCGCGCCGGGCGTCGCGGCCGAGGCGGCCGGCATCCTGCAGCGGCGCTACCCGACCCTCATCATCGCCGGCACGTATGCCGGCTCGCCGGCGCCGGCGGAGGATGACCACCTGACCGGCCTGATTACCGCCAGCGGCGCCCAGGTCCTTTACGTCGCCTACGGCGCTCCCCGGCAGGATTTGTGGATCGACCGCAACCGGAAGCGGCTGCCGGGCGTTCGCATCGCCATCGGGGTCGGCGGCTCACTCGATTTCATTACCGGCCGGGCCGTTCGCGCGCCGCGCTGGATGCAGCGCATCGGCCTGGAGTGGCTGCACCGACTCCTCAAGGAACCCTGGCGCTGGCGCCGGATGCTGGCCCTGCCGCGGTTCGCCGCCGCCGTCTGGCGGGAATCGCGCGGCCGATCCTGATCACAGGGCACGCCGGCTGCGGTCAAACAGTACAAAACTACCGGAAAGGACCCCTTTCGCCTGGCCGAAGGTGGTTTACAATAGCGGTCGGTCCAGACTGCTTCCATCCCAACCCGACCCGCCCCGGCCTCTGCGATCCGGCGGGACACCCCGGCTTCGACCCGTTTACCGCTGCGGCCTGACATGAGCCAGGTGAAAGAGAATTCATTCGATAATTACTCAGGAGTTATTCCCATGCGCGTCTTAATTACCGGCTCAAGTGGTCAAATCGGCACCAATCTCGGGTTGAAACTGCAGGAGATGGGACATTTCGTCTTTGGCATCGACAAAAGGCGGAATACCTGGACCAGTGAAATCGAGACCCTTTACCAGGATCTCAGCATGCCGTACCGGGACTTTGATCAAGGGGTCGGCAATATCGAATATCCGGAAAAGCTCGATGCGGTGATTCATTTCGCCGCCAACGCCAAGGTCCACGAACTGGTCGTCAATCCCATTCGGGCGATGGAAAACATCATGATGACCTTTAACGTCCTCGAGTTCTGCCGGTCGAACGATATTCCGATCCTGTTCAGCAGCTCCCGCGAAGTTTACGGGGACATTCACCGCTACATCACCGAGGAATCACACGCCGATTTCGCTTTTACGGAGAGCCCTTACTCGGCCAGCAAAATGTCCGGTGAAGCCCTGGTCTACTCCTATGCCCAGTGCTACAACCTGCGCTATCTGGTTTTTCGCTTCAGCAATGTGTACGGCCGCTTCGATAACGATCTCGATCGAATGGAGCGGGTCATCCCCCTTTTTATCCGCAAAATCAGCCGGGGAGAACCGATCACGATCTACGGCGAGAAGAAAGTGCTCGATTTTACCTATGTCGACGACTGTGTTGGCGGGGTGATGGCCGGCCTGGAGAAGCTCACCAGCGGCGAAATCGGCAACCACACCATCAATCTCGCGTATGGACAGGGAAACAGCCTGGTCAACATGGCCCGATTCATCGCCGAAGAGCTCGGCGTCGACCCGGATGTGACGATCGAACCGCCGCGAGTCGGAGAAGTCACCCACTATGTGGCCAATATTGGCAAGGCCCATGCGCTGCTCGGCTACGCTCCCAAAGTCAACCTGCGCGAAGGGATCAAACGGTCGGTGGCCTGGTCGCTCGACTGGTGGTCGAACCACAAGCCTTAGCGGGCGAATTCTCAGCCCGAGGACGGCAAATTAGTACTATTTTGCCGCTTGAACTGGCATTTTAACTTATGGTAATCTACTACGAATCGAAGGTGTCGCGGTTTATTTTAATCAATGAGGTCCCCCATGGTTGAAGTCACTTCCCGATCTACTCAAAGTGCCCTGTTTGCCGAAAATGAGCAGCTCCGTCGCGATAACAAGGTTATTCTGGAGGAACTGTTCCATTTGCGGCAGTCCTTCGAGGGGATGAATGACCTGATCAACAGCGTTAACTCGGCTAACCGTGACTTCGATGAAATTCAGATGCTGGAGAAAATCATCCAGATCGCCCTGGACAGCGTCGAAGCGTCTGACGGTTCGATTTTAATAACCGATCAGGATACAGAAGAGCTCGTCTTTGCCATGGTTTCGGGTCAGATCCGCGAACGGCTTCTGGGCCACCGGCTGCCGCCGGGGACCGGCATCGCCGGCTGGGTGGCGCGCAAGGGAGAGCCGGTCCTCGTACCCAATGCCAACCTCGACCCCCGCTTTTCCCAATCGGTCGACCGACGCTTCCATTTTAAGACGCAGTCGCTGGTCTGCGTCCCCCTCCGCTACGACAATCGCATCCTCGGGGTCATCCAGGGTATCAACAAGACACCGGGCAAGACCTTCAACCAGGCGGACGTGAACATTCTGCAGGTGGTGGCCCACCTGGCCGCCTGGGCCATTTACACGATCGAAGAAGTCATTTCCGGCGACCAGCGGTAGGCATCTGCGGCCGCAATCTGGTTGATTCCGTCCCCCCGGGGTAAAATCTTCGCCCAGGCGGAACTGGGGCATCCCATCTTCCCCTTTTTTATTCCAACCCAATAGCCTTCCCGGCAGCACCTGGCCGATGAGGCGGCACTTCGACCCGACCTTTCCCCCCCGCGGTGGATAGGTGGGAAGCGGCCGGTTCGCGCCGGGCCAGGCTATCGAACGAGAGAGACAGATGAAAAAAATCATGGTGACAGGCGGTGCGGGTTTTATCGGGGCGAATTTCGTCCTCCATTTGATGCGCACCTACGATCAATACGAAATAGTCGTCTTCGACAAATTGACCTACGCTGGAAACACCGATAATTTGCTCGACGTTTCGGACGAACCGGGGTTTACCTTTATCAAAGGGGACATCTGCGACCCGGCGGCCGTGGCCGATGCCATCGAACAGCACGGCATCGACACGATCGTCAACTTTGCCGCGGAAACCCACGTCGATCGCTCGATTCTCGACCCGGATGCGTTCGTGCAGACCAGCGTGTACGGCACGTATGTCCTGTTGGAAGCGGCTAAAAAATATGGGTTGGAGCGCTACCACCAGATTTCAACCGACGAAGTCTACGGGGATATCCCCGAAGGGCTGTCTTCGATTGAGAGCGATCCCCTCCGGCCGCGGAGCCCTTATGCGGCCAGCAAGGCCAGCGCTGATCTGATGGTGCAGGCCTACCACATCACCTACGGCCTGCCAACGACGATCACCCGCGGTTCGAACAATATCGGCCCCTACCAGTATCCGGAAAAGGTCCTCCCCCTGTTCACGACCAATGCCCTGGACGACAAACCGCTCCCCGTCTACGGCGACGGCCGGCAGAAGCGAGAATATCAATACGTCGTCGACCACTGCGAAGCCATCGAACTGGTGCTGCACCGCGGCCAGATCGGGGAAATTTACAACATCGGCACCGGCATCGAGGTCGAGAATCTGCAGATGGTCGAGATTCTCCTCGACACCCTGGGCAAGCCCCGCTCCCTGATCCGTCACGTCACCGACCGGGCGGGCCACGATCGCCGCTACAGCCTCGACATCAGCAAAATTAAAGCCCTGGGGTGGGAGCCCCGCCATTCGCCCGCGGAAGCAATCGCCCTCTCGGTGGCCTGGTACCGCGACAACGATTGGTGGTGGCGCAAAGTGCGGGATCGGGCCTTCGACGAGTACTACCAGACCCAGTACGGTCACCGGCTGCGGGAATCCTAGCTTCAACCGGGGTGGGACGGCCGGAACCATCTCAAATCATGATCCCCGGTTTAGAGTCCCCCCGGGAGCGTTGACACGTGCAAACCGGCCAGGGACAATCCCCCGGCCGGTTTTTCATGATTTCGACCCGGAGAGGAATCCTTTTGCGCCGAATCGTCTATCTCATCATCCTGGGCTGCCTCCTGGCCGGCTGCCAGACGGCCGCCCCAATCGTGGAAAATACACCTGTGCCGCCTGCGGCCGCGGCCACCGCGACGACGGTGGTTCCAGAGCCGGCCGCCACCCTGCCCCCTCCGGCCACATCGACGGTCGTGCCGACTGCTACAGCGGTGTCCCCGCCAACCGCGACGGCGATCCCCTCGCCCACGCCCTTCGTGCCGGAACCAGCCGGGCGCATCGGCCTGGAGCGCATCGCCGACGGCTTCTTCAAACCGCTCGGCATCGAGCATGCGGGGGACGGGCGTCTGTTCGTCCTGGAGCAGACCGGCACGATCCGCATCCTCGAAAACGGCCAGGTGCGGCCGGCGCCCTTCCTCGACATCACCGATCGCGTCAACTCAAACGCCAATGAGCAGGGGCTGCTCGGCCTGGCTTTCCACCCCGCTTACGCCGCCAACGGCCGCTTTTTCCTCAACTACTCCCGGTTCGACGGGGCCACCGTGATTGCCGAATACCGGGTGAACACGGCCGACCCCAACACAGCCGACCGGAACAGCGAAAAGGTCCTGCTCGTGATTGCCCAGCCCTACGAGAATCACAACGGCGGGCAGATCCGCTTCGGTCCGGACGGCTACCTCTACATCGGCATGGGAGACGGCGGTTCGCAGGGGGATCCGCTGAACGCCGGCCAGTCCCCGGACAACCTGCTCGGATCGCTGCTGCGCATCGACGTCGACCGGGGTGATCCCTACGCCATTCCGGCCGGCAATCCCTTTGCCGGCGATCCGGCGGCCCGGCCGGAAATCTGGGCCAAAGGGCTGCGCAACCCCTGGCGCTTCAGCTTCGATCGGGAAACCGGCGACCTGTTCATCGCCGACGTCGGTCAGAACGAATGGGAGGAGATCAATTTTCAGCCGGCCGGCAGCGCCGGCGGCGAAAATTACGGCTGGCGCCGCTACGAGGGGAGCCACTGCTACACCGGCGGCTGTTCCGATGCCGGCCTGATCATGCCGATCGGCGAATACAGCCATGCCGGGGGGCACTGCTCGGTGACTGGCGGCTTTGTCTACCGGGGCGCAGACTTTCCCGAGCTCCGGGAGAATTACTTTTTCGCCGATTACTGCTCCGGCACCTTCTGGCGGCTTTTTCCCCTGGCGGACGGGACCTGGGACCAGGCGATAGTCGGCCGCGTCCCGATCCTCGTCTCCAGTTTTGGCGAAGATCTCAACGGCGAGCTGTACGTGACCAGCCACGCCGAGGGGGCGGTTTATCGGCTGATCCCCTGACCGGCCGCTTCCGGGGTACAATCACGCCTAAACCTCTCTTTGCCAGGGATCCAGTCAGACACAGCGCCGGAGATCCATTGAACGCACCCCTTCCAGAAAACACGCCACGCCGGACCATCGGCGTTTTCGACTCAGGCCTGGGTGGGCTCACCATCCTCCAGAACATTCTGGCCGAGCTGCCCGCGACCGATCTGATTTACGTGGCCGACCAGGCCCATATTCCCTACGGCGGCCGGCCGGCCGCGGAGGTTCTCCGCTACAGCACCGCCATCACCCACTTTTTACTCGATCACGGAGCCGGACTGATCGTCGTCGCCTGCAACACAGCCACGGCCCTGGCCATCGACGCGCTGCGCCGGCGCTTCCCCGAGATCCCATTTGTCGGGGTAGAGCCGGCCGTCAAACCGGCCGTCGAAGCCACCCGGAGCCGAAAAATCGGCGTGCTGGCCACGGCCGCCACCCTGGAAAGCCGGCGCTACGCGCGGCTCAAGAGCCACTATGGGCCGGACTGCCTTTTCTTCGAGGATCCCTGCCGCGGCCTGGTCATGCGCATTGAACGGGGGGCGTTTACGGCTCCGGAAACGGCCGGCTTCCTGGCCGGCATCGTCCAGCCGTGGCTTGACGAGGGGGTCGATACCCTCGTCCTCGGCTGCACCCACTACCCGCTGATCAAACCGCTGCTGGCCGAAATCGCCGGGCCGGCCGTGCAGGTCATCGACAGCGGCCCGGCCGTGGCTCGCCAGACGCGGCGGCTCTGGGATTCGGCCGGGAACGCTCCCGCCAGCGCTCCGCTCTCCCGACGGCTGACCCTGGTTTCCACGAGTGATCCGGAGCCGCTGCGGCGGTTCACCGTCGATTTTCTCGGTCTGGCCGGGATGGGCACCGCCGTGGAGGTCCGGCCGGCCGGCCGGCTTTCGCCTTCTCCCTAAAACAGACCAGCCGGCTTCCGCTCAGGGCAGGCGCACAAAGAGGAGCCCGTCGACAACGGCCGTTTCCAGGAGGCGCAGGCGGCAGCTTTCATCCGGGGGGTAGAGGGCGCGGCCGCTGACGAGGTCGAAGCGCCAGCCGTGGACGGGACAGTCGATCCGCCCCCGGCGCAGAGTTCCCTGGGCCAGGTCCCCGGCCGCGTGGGGACATTGGGCCGGAAACACGACCGGCCGCCCCTCGTGCAGGGTGGCAAGAAAAGATCGGCCGGCGGCTTCGACGGCCACCAGCCGGTCCTGTTTCAGCGATTTGATCGGAATGCCGGTCGCCAGAAGGTCGCTCACCGGCTCGATTTTACCCGCTTCAGTTCAATTCGTCTGCCCGGCCGATTCGGCCATCAGGGCCTCGATGACCCTGGCAGTCTCGCCGTAGGCTCCTTCGCCGATGTGTTTGTAGCGAATTCGGCCGTTCTTGTCGATAACATAGCGCGTCGGCCAGTAGCGCTGACGGTAAGCCCGCCAGGTCAGCCCGTCGTTGTCCAGGGCGACCGGGTAGGCAATGCCGTATCGCTCGACCGCATCCTGGACGTTTTCCAACTCTTCCTCGTAGGAAAATTCGGGGTAGTGAACGCCGATGATCTCAAACTGATCCCCGCTGTACTTTTCATCCCATTCCTTCACCGAAGGAATCACCCGCTGGCAGTTGATTCAGCCAAAGGTCCAGAATTCGATCAGGACCACCTTGCCGCGCAGGCCGGCCAGTGTCAGCGGTTCGCTGTTGATCCAGATCTCATTGGTCAGCTCCGGGGCTTCCCCGAGATCGGGCAGGATGGCGGCGGCGGAAGCGTGGGTCGACAGGGGGGCGGCGTTCTCCCCGACCGGTGCACCGGTTGGAGCGCGGGTCTCGGCGGCAACGGCCCGGGTTGCCGCCTCCTTCAGCTGTTCGTCCGGTTCGGCGGGCACGGCCGGATCTTCTCCGGCCGGCCGGCATCCCCAGAGAAGCAGCAGTGGAATCATCCATAAAATAAGCGTTCGCGGTTTCATACAACCTCCACGCTCCATTTTAATCAAAGTCCGGGGGCAAAGGGAACCGGCCGGCCTCCCCTGTAATGGTCCTGTAATGGCTGGCCAGCAGGGATTCAGGGGGTGGGTGTCAGGTCGATCGTTTCGGTCAGGGTGGTCGTCCCGCTGATGCCGGTGGTGGCCGTAATCACCGCCGGGGTCGGAGAGGGGGTCGGCGTCGGCGTCGGCACGTAAATAAAATCGGCCTGCACCAGAAGATAATTGGTCCGGCCGGGCAGCACCCGCACGGTGTTGGTGAACCGGCGCCGCAGCCCATCCTCGGCCGTGGTCATGAACAGCTCCACCCGGTAGGTCCCGGCCGGAATATCCCCGATGACAAAATTCTCGTTCCAGGCCTCATCCGGCACGAGCGAGCGCTCCATGTACGTTCGCTGCCTGTAAACTCGGGCGCTGCTCCCGCGATCGAGCGGGGTCACGACCAGTTCGGCATTGCCGATCGGTTCGCCGAGCCGATCGACAAAGCGGCCGGCCAGGGTCCCCCAGCCCTCGTACGGCGCCAGCCAGAGGCTCGGGTTGCGGGTGGCGTTGTAGTTGTTATCGCCCACCCGCACCTCGAAATGCAGATGAGGGCCGGTCACCAGTCCGGAATCCCCTACCCCGGCCAGGAGCTGTCCGGTCGCCACGCGATCGCCGACTTTGACGAATAGCTCCAGGGTGTGGGCGTAGAGCGTGTAGACATCCTCACCCCGCCACTGCCAGTCGTGCCGGATGATGACGGTGTTGCCGTAATAATTGAACCCGTCCCGCGGGCTGGGCAGCGATCCGGCCCAGATCACCTCGCCGCTGCCGGCGGCCAGCACCGGCGTGCCCGGATCATTCGGATAATCGAGCCCGTGATGGACCCGGTAGGGGGCGTATTCCGGGATCAAAATGTCATTCCCGTAAGGGTAGTATTCCAGGTCGTAGTTGCGGCGGTCGGAGGGGATTGGCCGGGCGAACCAGTAGTGGTCCTCCGGGTGGATGGAAACCGGCACCGGGAGGGGCGGCGGGCGCCATTCGAGCGCGGCCGTCGGCAGCAAGGCGTTTGGCGGCAGGGTTGGCCGGGGAGTGAAATCGAGCAGGAGGGGGTTGACCCCTCCTCCGACGGGAATCGGCGAGGGCGAGGGGGTCGGCGTGACGCTGGGCGTGTGGGACGGAAGGGGTGTCTGGGACGGGCTGGGGGTCGGGGAGGGGGTCGGCGACAGCGCCGGCGCCTGGGCCTGAAAGGCCATGGTGGGCACGACGAGGGCGGCGATTTCCACCGGCCGGCTCTGGCAGGCCGCCAGGAGAAGCGGCAGGAGCGACAGCCCAATCACCCCAGGCAGGATAAGGCGGGATGACTTCATTCCCCGAAGCGAGCGGCGACTTCCGCCGACGGATAGATTTCCCGCATAGCCGCTTCCCAGGACAGCCCTTCGCGTTTGACAAACTGCCAGTAGCGAACGGCCGGATAATAGGTCTTCCAGTTTTCGCCGGCCGCCACCCGCTCCCAGCCGTAATCGGCAGCCAGCGCGGTCAGGTCGACGTAATAGCCGGCCGGCACCCGCTCTTTCGGCTTTCCCCCCTGGTCGTAATAGCGCGGATCGTCCCCGTAGCGAGCCCGGAAATCCCAGGAATGGCGGCGGAGCGGCTCGCCGAGGGAGCCGTCCTGCACCGCGGCACGCAGGTAAACCCGCCAGTAGATGCCGCCGCCGGTGAATTCCGGGATGACCTCGATCTGGGGATTGAACGTCAGGGCGGATTCACTGCTCAGGTCAAAGGCCCGCCCGGCCTTGTGCCAGGAGCGGGTCGTTTCGTTCGGCAGCGGCAGGGCATCGATCGGCACGAACGCTTCCTCGAGGATGGCCAGCGCATCCCAGCCGGCATCGGCGGCGACCCGCTGCCGCAGGGCCAGGAAAGATTGTTCGACCCGATCGCTGAAAAACGGCAGCGGGGCCTCGACATCGACCTGGATCACCAGGTAGGGTGGATCGACCTGGGTGGTCTGCGAGATCGTTTCGGTGTAGAGCGGGGGGCTCGGCCGGCCGCCGATGTCGGCGAGGTACCCGGCCGGCTTCTGGGCGAAAGTGATCCCCGACCAGGCCGGGCTGTCGATCTGGCCGCGGCTGGCAAAGGTCTGGGGCGCCACCGCCCAGGCGTCGATGCTGCTGGCGATCAGGTAATGGGTATCGACCTGGGAATGGGCGTAAGCCAGATTGTCTCCGCTGGGAGACCAGGTCGGATGCCGCCCCTGGCCGAGGGTAATCGGCTCCCCTTCCGGAACCATGTTGTGAAGCCGCCGGGCGACGATGAGATCGATGCCGGCGCTCGACTCGCGGTAGGCCAGAAAGGCCCCTTTCGGATGGAAGGCGGGATCGTCTTCCTGGCGGTCCGGCGACTGTGTCAGGTTGACGGCCGCTTCGTCCCGCACGTCATCGAGCGAGACCAGAAAGATGTCCTGGTTACCACTGCGCAGGCTGGTGAAGGCGATGTGCCGGCCGTCCGGCGACCAGACCGGCGCATAATCGGGCGCCGGATCGCGGGTCAGGCGAATCGGCCCTTCCGATCCGTCGCGCTTGATGATATAGATGTCGAGATTGTTTTCGCGGTAGGCTTCGTAGACCAGCCACTGCCCATCGGGCGACCAGGCCGGATTACCGTCGAACCCGGGATTGTCGGTGATGCGGAAGAGATCCCCGGTCGGGAGATCGAGCACATAGAGTTCCCAGTTGCCGTCCCGGCGGGAGGCAAAGGCGATTTCTCGCCCGTCCGGCCGCCAGGCCGGATCCCGATCTTCAGCCGGACTGTCGGTCAGGCGGACCGGCTCATCTCGGCCAATCGAAAGCACGTAGATGTCCCGGTTTCCCTCTTTGTTCATGACAAAGGCGATGCTGCCGCCGCCGAGCAGTGGATTGGGTGTAGGCAGCGGGGTCAGATAGATGGTGGCCGGTGTCGCCG
>JBFFZG010000033.1:0-23743 GCA_041568735.1 Promineifilaceae bacterium (SeqCode) | reverse complement strand
CCTGACCCCCGACCTGATTCGCCTTTCGGTCGAAGACAACGGCCGGGGTTTCGATCCCGCTCAGGTTCCCCCCGGCTCCTTCGGCCTCATTGGAATGAACGAGCGCGCCCGCCTCCTCGACGGCCGCCTCCTGATTGAAAGCACGATCGGGGAAGGAACGTACGTGGAGGTGGCGGTGGGGGGAAAACAGTGGAAAGATGAAAGTGGAAAGTCGAAAGTCAAAAGTTGAAAGTGGAAAGTCAAAAGTTAAAAGTTGAAAGTGGAAAGTTGAAAGTGGAAAGTCGAAAGTTAAAAGTTGAAAGTGGAAAGTCGAAAGTTAAAAGTTGAAAGTGGAAAGCGATCGGTATTCCTTGTGCCAGCCCTTTCCACTTTAAACTTTGCACTTTCCACTCGGAACTCGGAACTCGGAACTAATAGATGATCCGCATCCTCCTCTCTGACGATCACCTCGTGGTGCGGGCCGGCCTGGCTGCGCTGCTGGGAACCCAGCCCGACTTTGAAGTCGTCGGGGAAGCCGGCAATGGCCGGGAGACCCTGGACCAGGTGGCCGCCCTGCGGCCCGATGTTCTGCTGCTCGATCTGGAAATGCCGGAGCTCGATGGCGTGGCCGTCATCGAGCGGCTGCAGGAGGCCCCCGACCCGCCGGCCATCATCGTCTTCACCGCCTTCGACACCGATGAACGCATCCTGACCGCGGTTCAGGCCGGCGTGCAGGGCTACCTGCTCAAGGGGGCGCCGCGGGAGGAGCTGTTCAACGCCGTGCGCATCGTGCATGGCGGCGGCACGCTCCTGCAGCCGATCGTCGCCTCGAAGCTGATGCGCCAGCTGCGCCGGCCGCAGCCCCCGGCCAAGGAAGCCCTGACTGAGCGCGAACGGGAAGTCCTCCTGCAGCTGGCCCGCGGGCTGCAGAACAAGGAGATCGCGGCCGCCCTGCAGATCAGCGAGCGCACGGTAAAGTTTCACGTCAGCGGCATCCTGGCCAAGCTCAACGCCGGCAACCGCACCGAAGCGGTCGCCCTGGCCGCCCAGCGCGGCCTGGTCGATTTGTAATCCCTGCCCCCCCGAAAGCGCGGTTAACCCCGAAATATTTTCCCGGAAACTTTGAGTTTCCGGGAAAATCAGGTTACCACCTCCTGCCCTTGCCAAACTTCCGATTTTTTGCAGTTTTGACCACCCCCGCACGGCGGCGTCCCAGCTGCCGGGTATGCGTGGCGCAGGCTCCCATTCTCCGGCGCAGGTTTGCGTCACCAGCCTCTTTTCAAAACAGGGAAAATCCTTTAAAATAAGAACATGCGTTCTCAATCCAGACTTCGCTGCGCCCCCGCCGGCCGCAGCGCGACGGGATGATCGCCGGTCGGCGATCGCCCACCCTCAGGAGGACCCCCCCATGCCCTACGACGAAGGCCTGATGGCCCGCCTGCGCCACGTGATGCGAGACCACCCGGACGTCGAAGAAAAAAAGATGTTCGGCGGGTACGGTTTTTTTGTCAACGGCAACTACGCCTGCGGCGCCGCCCTGGAGCTGGTCGTGCGCGTCGGGGCCGACCACTACCTGGAAGCGCTGGCCCAGCCGCACGCCCGCGAGATGGATATCACCGGCCGGCCGATGACCGGCTGGGTCTTTGTCAGCCACGATGGGATCGCCAGCGACCACGAGCTGCGCGAATGGGTACAGAAAGGGCTGGACTTTGCCCGCTCCCTGCCCGCCAAGCCGGTGGCAGCCGCCGCCAAAAGAAAGCCATAAATGGCCGCCCCCTCATTTTCCGGCTTTCCCCGGGCCACCATCCGCTTTCTGCGGAACCTGGAAGCCCACAACGCGACGCGCTGGTTCGATGTCCCTCGGGCCGAGTACGAGGCCGATTACCTGGCGCCGGCCGTCGCCTTCGTCGAGGCGCTCGGCGCCGAACTGCGGGCCCATTTTCCCGCCCTCCACGTCGACCCCCGCACCAACGGCAGCGGCTCGCTGATGCGCATCTACCGGGATACCCGCTTCAGCCAGGATAAAACCCCCTATAAGACCAGCATCAGCGCCCTTTTCTGGGAAGGGGACAGCCGCAAAGCCGAATGCCCCGCCTTCGGTTTTCAGCTCACCCCGGATGGGCTGGGGCTGATGGCCGGCCTCTTCGGCTTTACCAAAGGACAGCTGGCCCGCTATCAGCAGGCGGTGCTCGATGATGAAACCGGGCCCGCGCTGGTGCGGGCCGCCGGCCAGGTCCTGGCGGCCGGGCCGTTTGTCCTGGACGGCCAGGGGTATAAAAAGGTCCCGCGCGGCTTCGATCCCGCTCACCCCCGCTCGGAATGGCTGCTCTACAAAGGACTCTGGGCCCACACCCGGGACAGCCTGCCGCTCGACCAGGTGCACGCCCCCGATTTGATCTCCCGCTGCCTCGACTCCTGTTTGAAAATGGCTCCCATCCAGCGCTGGCTGGTCGGCATTTTGGGCTGACGCCGGCGGTTAAGCCTGGCCCAGAAGCTGCAAGGCCTGCTGCACCCGCTCTTCGACCCCCACGACTTCCCGAGGGACTTTTTGTAGCGCTCCCTGCGCCTCGACGATGCTGAAGCCGAGGGTGGTCAGCACGTCGATGACTTCGGCGTCGATGTCGGTCACCAGCGGCAGGTTGACGGCCGCCTCCGCGCCGAATTCGAGTTTGTCGCGCAGCTGGAACATGATGCGCTCGGCCGTCTTCCTGCCGATGCCGGGCACGCGCTGGAGTACGGCCGTCTCCTCGCGCAAAATGGCGCTCTTCAGCAGCTCCGGACTCAGGGTCGAAAGCATCGACAGCGCCACCCGCGGCCCGATCCCCTGGATGCCGAGCAGAACCTCGAACAGCTGCAGCTCATCCTGCGTGTGGAAGCCGTACAGGGCCCAGTGATCCTCGCGCACGATCAGGTGGGTGTGCAGCAGGATCTGCCGGCCGATGCCGCCGACATTCTCCAGCACCCCCCGCGGCACAAAAACCCTCACCCCCAGCCCGTGCACCTGAATAATGAGGGAATCCTCCCCCCGCTTCTGAATCGTCCCACTGACCGATGCAATCATGCCAACCCGCTCCACCAATCCCGATATGAATTAAATTGAATTCTGACTGATCGTGATAAAAAATCTATCCGCCTTTCAGCCGGATCACCTTCCCACTTTTAACTTTCTACTTTCCACTTTCCACTTTCCACTTTCTACTCAATCAGCGACTCAAACCGCTGATACTGATAATGCGCGATCGCCACCGCCAGCCCATCCGCCGCGTCATCCGGCCTGGGAACCGCGTCGAGGTTGAGCAGATTGCTGACCATCAGCTGCATCTGCTGCTTGTCGGCATTGCCGTAGCCGGAAACCGCTTCCTTGATTTTGGCCGGCTGGTACTCGCCGATCGGCAGGCCGGCATTGGCCAGGGCCAGCAGGATGACCCCCCGCGCCTGGCCCACCGTGATGGCCGTGGTGACGTTGCGGCCGAAAAACAGCTCTTCGACGCCGGCCGAATCCGGCCGGTATTCGGTGATCAGCTGCGTCACGTCCTGGTAAATAATCTGCAGGCGGCGGGCCATGGGGGTCCGCGGTTTGGTCGTGATCACCCCGTAGACGACCGGCGTCATGATACCGTCGATGACGTCGATAATGCCGTACCCGGTGCGGCCGGTGCCGGGGTCAAGGCCGAGAACGCGCATGGGAATCGATGGGGAACGGGAAACGGGGAACGGGGAACCGGGGCAGGAGCCGGCAGAGAGGGCGGCCCCGAGGTGCTTCAGGCGATCTGGGCCAGCGCTTCATCGGTGATGTTGAGGGCGGAGTAGACGTTCTGCACGTCGTCGAGATCCTCGAGCATTTCGATCACCCGCAGGACCTGCGCCGCCTGGGTCGGCTCCAGGTCGACCGGTATATTGGGCTCCCACAGCAGGTTGGCCTCGGACAGGGAAACACCGGCCGCTTCCAGCGCGTCGCGCACGGCGCCGAAATTCTCTTTTTCGACAAAAATCTCGGCCAGCCCGTCGCTGAATTCGACATCTTCCGCGCCGGCCTCGGCCGCCAGCAGGAAAAATTCCTCGGAATCGCCGTATTTCTCCGAGGCGAGATACCCTTTCTGGGTAAACTGCCACAGGACAGCTCCGGCTGTCGCCATGTTGCCCCCGGCTTTGCTCAGCACGTGGCGCACCTCGGCCACGGCCCGATTGCGATTGTCGGTCACGCACTCGACAATGACCCCGACTCCGTGGGGCGCATACCCCTCGTAAATGACTTCCTCCAGCTGGCCGCCTTCGATCTCCCCGGTGCCGCGCTTGATCGCCCGCTCGACATTGTCCTTGGGCATGTTGGCCGCTTTGGCCTTGTCAATCGCCAGGCGCAGTCCCGGGTTGAATTCGGGATCTCCCCCACCGTCCCGCGCGGCGATGGTCAATTCTTTGGCAATCGTGGTGAAAATTTTGCCGCGTTTGGCGTCGGCGGCCGCCTTTTTATGCTTGATCGTAGACCACTTACTATGTCCTGACATACCGGCTTTACTCCAGATCGAATGCTGAATTCGGCGCCAATTCTCGCCGATCATGCCGCCTGATTATAACACAAATTGCCCCCCGCCAGATTCCCCCGGACGGCCGCTGCGCCTCACAAATTGACCGCTTCTCGCTGCCGCTCGGCCCAGCCCTGGGTGAGACGGTCGATGATCACCGCCATAACAACGATGGCGATGCCGGCTTCCACCCCCCGGCCGAGCTCATTCTGAGCCAGGCCGTAGACCACTTCGTACCCCAGGCCGCCCCCCCCGATCAGGCCGGCGATGATGACCATGGCCAGCACCATCATCACCGTCTGGTTGACCCCCAGCATGATCGACGGCAGGGCCAGCGGCAGCTGCACCTTGCGCAGCAGCTGCCCTTCCGTCGACCCGAAAGATTCGGCCGCCTCGACCGCCGCCTGGTCAACCTGACGGATCCCCAGGCCGGTCAGCCGGATCACCGGGGGGATGGCGTAGAGGACCGAGGCGATGATGCCGGGGACGCTGCCGGTGTTGAAGAGCATGATGACCGGCACCAGGTAGACAAACGGGGGAATCGTCTGCAGGAAGTCGAGGACCGGCCGCAGCAGATTTTCCACCAGTGGGCTGCGCGCCGACCAGATGCCGAGCGGAATTCCCAGCGCGATGGACAGGGCGACGGCCACGATGACCTGGGCCAGCGTTTCCATGGCGTCTTCCCACATGCCGAGCGCGCCGATGAAGACCAGGCCGATGGCTGCGCCGATCGCCAGCCGGCGGCCGGCGGCGGACACGGCCGCGGCCAGCGCCAGGAGCATGACCACCGGCCACGAGAGGCCGGTGGTCAGCAGGCGGGTCAGCGGCTTGAGCACGAAGAGGGTGATGAAATCGCTCAGGGGGCCGGTGCCGAACGACCAGGAGCCGATCCGGGCAAATTCATAGAGGTTGACCTGGGCCCAGCGCACGGCCGCGTCGACCGGCCGGCTCAGGGCGAGATTCCACTCTTCCGGGAAATCGATCAGTGGGCCGCTCCACACCGTGCCGCCGCCGAAACGGGCCGGGGTCGATTCGCTCAGGGCGAAGCTCCCAACCGCGAGCAGCAGGAGCAGGACGGCTGCCACCAGCCAGTAGGCGCCGCGGCCGAACCAGCCGGCCGCCTCCAGCCGGCGCACCGGCCAGGCCAGCAGCTCGGACAGCCGGTCCAGGAAAATTTCGATGACGGCAATCGGCTCAAAGCGCCCCCAGCGGTCGGGAAACAGGGCGAACGCCCCCGGGTGCCGGGTGCGCCGCCGATCCATCTGGCTCAGGGCAAAGCTCAGCCGATCGAGCAGGATCGCCATGAAGACGATCGCCAGCCCGGCCTCCATCGCCCGCCCGACCCGCAGCCGGCGCAGGGCTTTCAAGACGACATCGCCCAGCCCCCCGCCGCCGATCAACGCGGCGATGACGACGATTCCCAGGGCCATCATGATCACCTGGTTGACCCCGGCCATGATGGTCGGCAGCGCCAGCGGCAGCTGCACCTTGAAGAGGATCTGCCGGTCAGTGGAGCCGAACGACCGGGCCGCTTCCAGCGCCTCCTCCGGCACCGAGCGGAGTCCGAGATTGGTGAAGCGGATGGCCGGTGGTAGAGCGTAGATGACCGTGGCGATCAGGCTGGGGACCCGGGCCACGCCAAAAAAGAGGATGACCGGGATGAGATAGACGAAGGCGGGCATGGTCTGCATCGCGTCGAGCAGCGGGCGCAGCAGCCGCTCCACCCGGTCGCTGCGGGCGGTCCAGATGCCGAGCGGGATGCCGAGCGCCAGGGCGATGGCCACTGAGACGATCATCAGGGCCAGGGTCGCCATGCTTTCTTCCCAGAGGCCGAGCAGCCCCATCAGCAGGGTTGAGACGGTCGTGATCAGGGCCACGCGCAGGTTGGCGATTCGCCGCGCGGTGAGAAAAACGGCGGCCACCAGCACCGGCCAGGGAAGCCAGAGCAGGAAGGACTCGGTCAGCCGAATCAGCCGGTCGACGACCCGGCTCAGGGGGCCAAAACCATAGGCAAAGAGCCAGTGGGTCGTCCGATTGGCCACCACCCAGCGCTGGAACTGGTCGAACGGCTGGCGCAGGCCGAGGTTCAGCCACTCGGGGAAAAATGCGAATTCGGCCGTCAGCCGGTGGATCAGCAGCAGGAGAAGAGCCGCCCCCAGGAGGAGCCAGACCGGGCTGACCGGCAGCGGCCGGTCGAAGGGGGCGCGCCGGACCGCCTGGCTCATGGGTTCTCCGCCAGGGCGAGCAGGAGCTGGGTCCGATCGATGACTCCCAGCTTGATGCCGCGGTCGTCGACCACGCCCAGCGGCGTGTCATCGGCAGCGGTCAGGGGAATCAGTTTTTCCAGAGCGGTGTCGCAGTGAACCTCTTCCCGGCAGGCCTCGCCGTCGAACGGCCGCATGATCGTGCGCGCCGTCAGCACTTTGACGCGCGGGACGTCCTTCACGAATTCGCGCACGTAGGCGTCGGCCGGGTGGGCGACGATTTCCTGGGCCGAGCCGACCTGGACGAACTCGCCATCTTTCATGATGGCGATTCGATCGCCGAGCTTGATCGCCTCGAGGAAATCATGCGTGATGAAGACAATCGTCTTCTGCAGGGTTTTCTGCAGGCGGATCAGCTCGTCCTGCATCTCCCGCCGGATCAGCGGATCGAGGGCGCTGAACGGCTCGTCGCAGAGCAGCACGGCCGGGTCGACGGCCAGCGCCCGCGCCAGGCCGACCCGCTGCTGCATCCCCCCGCTCAGCTCGTGCGGGTAGTGGTTGGCCCACTCCGCCAGCCCGACCATGTCGAGCACCTCGCGGGCCCGGGACTGCCGCGCCTCTTTTTTCAAACCCTGCACTTCGAGCCCGTAGGCGGCGTTGTCAATCACCCGCCGGTGGGGAAAGAGGCCAAAGCGCTGGAAGACCATGCTCATCTGGTGGCGGCGCATCTCCCGCAGGGCAGCCGCCTCCATCGCGACGACATCCCGGCCGTCGACCAGGATCTGGCCGCGGGTCGGCTCGATCAGCCGGGTCAGGCAGCGGATCAGGGTCGACTTGCCGCTGCCCGACAGCCCCATCACGACGAAGATTTCCCCTCCGCCAACCGCAAAAGAAACATCCCGCACGGCGATGACGTGGCCGGTTTTTTCCAGGATTTCCGCCCGCGACAGCCCATCCTCGATTTCCCGCCGGATCCCGTCCGGGTTCGGGCCAAAAATCTTCCAGACATCGCGGCAAACGATCTTGGCGGCGCCTTCATCCATGGGGCCTATTGTAACCTATCCTTTCGCTCGCCAACCAATTCCCAAGGGCCCGTTCCCCCTTTGACAACCCCAAACCCCTCTGCTAGAATCATCCTTCCCTGGCCCCGTTCGTCTAGCGGCCCAGGACGTAGCCCTCTCAAGGCTAAAACAGGGGTTCGAGTCCCCTACGGGGCATCAGAAGAGGAAAAGGATAGAAAGGCAGAGGCGGCAGCTTCATTTGAGGCGGCCGCCTTTGTCTTTAAGAACGCCTTTCTTGCCTCTAACTGCCCATTAAACAGGGTAGGCCGCACATTCGAATCAGACTGAGCCAGCGCGGGGAAAATTTCTGAATAAAGAGCCAGCACCCCTAGCCCGCCACCCGGATGCCGCGAAAGCGATCAGCCCAAAACAAGGCAGGCGCCGGCCGGGAAATCCCGGAGCCGGCGACTGCCCAACGCCTCTCCATCCTTTGAACGGCGCGGTGCAACCGCACCCCCCATTTTCCGGCCGCCGGATCAGAACACGGCCGCCGGCGCCCGCTCCCACTCCTGAATGATCAGCCCGAACAGATCCGATTCGGTGATCATGCCGATCACCCGCTCCCCGTCGTCGACGACGGGAACCCCGCTGATGGCATGGCTGCGCATGAGGCCGGCCACATGGCCGATGGTGTCCTCCGGCCGGACGGATACCGGCCGCCGGGTCATGATCAACTTGACCGGAATATAGCCGTCAAAAAAGGCGGCGCCCCAGATTTCCGGCGGCCGCAGGCTCGAAGGGCGCGCATCCCGCACGTCCCCATAAGTCACAATCCCGACCAGCTTCCCTTCCTCGACGATCGGCACCCGCCGGATCGTGTGCTCGACCATCAGCTGCAGGACCTCCAGCAGCGGGGTTTCGGGGGCAGCCGTCACCACATCCCGGGTCATCCAGTTCGCCACCAGCTCGTGTTTAATCATCCATTCCTCCGCTCCCCCCATCCCGTCATCGATCAAGCCAACGCAGAAAACAATAACACGAGCCCCCGGTCTCCCGCATGTGAAAAATTGCATCAACCGCTTTGACAAATGTCACGAAAAAAGGCAGGATGATAGGACAGAGCCGAATCCGGGCGGCGGCCGCAGCACGCCGCCGCTCCACGAACGGCCGGAGCGCGCGTCATGACCCCAGCCCCTCCCGGCCCTCCCTGCCGGATCGAAGAACTCGGCCACACGGCCGAGATCGGCTTTCGCCTGTGGTCGCCGACGCCGGAGGCCCTGTTTGCCTGCGCCGCCGCGGCCCTGTTCCAGATCATGCGGCCGGGAAAGACGGCCGGCCCTCCCGAATTCACGCGCGAGGTCGCCCTGTCGTCTATCGACCGGGAGGCCCTGCTGGTCGACTGGCTCAACGAACTGCTCTACCTGTACGAAACAACCCATGCGGTCTGGGAAATTGACCGCCTGACCCTGTATGACGCCTCCATCCGGGCTACTGCGGCCGGCCGGCGGCCGGCCCACCCACCTGACGTCCACATCAAGGCCGTCACCTATCACCAGCTCGCCGTCGAGCAAACCCCCGAGGGGTGGACGGCCCGGGTGTTCGTCGATATTTGAACCGCCCAACCTGCCGGCAGTCTGGGGTGGGCGCCTGTTCCAACTGACAAGCTCATGATTACCATTAAAAATCTGCACCAGCGCGGCGAGTACGTCTGGGAAATTCCCCGGAGCTACCGGGACGACATGCGCGTGCCGGCCCGGGTCTACGCCAGCCGCGCGCTGCTCGAGAAGGCGCTGACCGACCGAAGTATTGAACAATTGATCAATGCCACGACCCTGCCGGGCATCGTCGGCTATGCCATCGCCATGCCGGACGTGCACCAGGGGTACGGTTTCCCGGTGGGCGGGGTGGCCGCCACCGCCCTGCCCGGCGGCGTGATCTCACCGGGGGCGATCGGCTACGACATCAACTGCGGCGTGCGGCTTCTGGCCAGCGAACTCAACGTCGAAGAAGTGGCCCCCTACCTGAGCGACCTGGCCTCGGCCATCTATCACACCTGCCCCAGCGGTGTCGGCCAGGGCGGCCGCTTCCGCCTCAGCAGTGGGGAGCTGGAGGAGGTGCTGGCCCAGGGCGCCGGCTGGTGTCTGCGCCGGGGGCTGGCCGAACCGGCCGATCTCGAGCATTCCGAGGCCGGCGGCTGCCTGGCCGGCGCCCGGCCGGAGCTGGTCAGCCCCCATGCCCACGAGCGCGGCCGGGACCAGCTCGGCACCCTGGGGGCGGGCAACCACTTCCTCGAAATCGACCAGGTCGCCGAAATTCTGGACGAGGACGCAGCCGATGCCTACGGGCTGCGGCCGGGGCAGGTCGTCGTGCTCATCCACTGCGGCTCCCGGGGCCTTGGCCACCAGGTCTGCACCGACTACGTGCGCGAGTTCCTGCAGGCGCTCCCCCGCCACCGGATCACCCTGCCCGACCGGGAGCTCGTCTGCGCCCCGCTCGACACGGCCGACGGGCAGAACTACCTGGCCGCCATGCGGGCGGCCGCCAATTTCGCCTTCGCCAACCGGCAGACGCTGGTCGCCCTCCTGCGCGAGAGCTTCGAGGCGGTCCTGGCCGGCACCGGCCTCCCCTTCCACCTGCGCCAGGTCTACGACGTGGCCCACAACATCGGCAAAATCGAACGGCACCTGATCGACGGCCGGCCGCAGGAAGTCTGCGTCCACCGCAAGGGGGCCACCCGCGCCTTCGGCCCCGGCGAAGAAGAAATTCCGGCCGGCTACCGGGCCATCGGACAGCCGGTGCTGGTGCCCGGCTCCATGGGGACGGCCAGCTATGTCCTGGCCGGCACGGCCGGCGCCATGGCCGAAACATTCGGCTCGAGCTGCCACGGGGCCGGGCGCAGCATGAGCCGCACCCAGGCGCGCAAAACGGTCAAGGGAGACAAATTAAAGCGGGAGCTCGCCCACCGCGGCATCGAAATCCGCGCCGGCAGCCTGCGCGGCCTGGCCGAAGAGGCTCCCCTGGCCTACAAGGACATCGACGTCGTCATCGAAGCGGTCGAAGGAGCCGGCATCGCCCGCGCCGTGGCCCGCCTCGAACCGATCGCCGTCATTAAAGGATAGTCGAAAGTCGAAAGTGCAAAGTGCCAGGCGGCGCTCTTCACTTTCGACTTTCAACTTTTAACTTTCGACTGTTTCCCCTACCGCACCAGCTCCCACACCAGGTGCTGGAGCTCCGGGGCGATGAGCTTTTCCCAGGCGAGCTGGACGGCCGCGGGGGAGCCGGGGGTGGAGATGATGAGCGTCTGCCGGTAGACGCCGGCCGTGGCGCGGGAGAGCATGGCGGCCGCGCCAACCTGCTCGTAGCTCAGCATGCGGAAGAGCTCGCCGAAGCCGGGCAGCCGCTTTTCCAGCAGCCGGTCGAGCACGTCAAACGTCCGGTCCCGGCGGGAGAAGCCGGTTCCCCCGTTGAAGAGAATCACCCGCGCCTCGCTGTCAGCCAGCTGCTCGAGCACCGCTTCGACCTGCTCCGGCTCATCCTTGACCAGGGCATACCCGACCACTTCGTGCCCGGCCGCGGCCACCGCTTCCTTTAAATAGTGGTAGTTGGTGTCCGTCTCCGGCGTGCGCGAGTCACTGACCGTGACGACGGCCACGGGGATCCGCCCTTCCTGCCTGGCGTGGCGGCGGTGCTGCGCCGCGCTTTCGAGATTCCGTTCCATGTGGCTTTCTCCAAAGCCGGGACGGCCGCGGGGCGGGCTGGGCCCGATTGGCCGGCCGGCAACTAGCTGATAGACTACGGGCGATGAAACCGCTGCGGGACAAAAAACCGGGCCAGCAGCTCGCCTTCCTGCCCCACGCCGAGGTCGAACCATTGGCGGAATGCCTGGTGGCCCTGGCCAACAGCTCCGGCGGCCTCATCGTGCTCGGTCTGGACGAGCGGGGTGAGCTGGTCGAAGAAATTTTAACCGAAGACGCCGAGAGCGTCCTGCAGCGGGCCATTGTCCGCTGCCGGCCGCCGGTCGTCGGCATCTGGCAGACCATTCCCACCGCCGCCGGCAGCCTGATCGGGGTTCGCGTCAGGCGGAGCGACGACCTGCACACCCTCGACGACGGCCGCATCCTCATGCGCAGCGGCCGGACCAACCGGCCGCTCAGCGGGGATGAAGTCACCGACCTGGCAGCCGGCCGCACCGTGGGTGATTTTGAAGAAGAGGTCGTCCCTGGCGCCACCCGGGCCGACTTCGACGAAGAAATTTTACAGGAATACCTGGACCGGCGCGAAGAGCGGGGCTCGGTCCTGGTCGGCTCGCGCGCGGATCTGCTCTTCGAGATCGGCGCGCTCACCGGGGAAGGGCTGCCTACCGTCGCCGGGATCCTCCTCTTCGGCAAAAACCCCCAGGTCTTTCTCCCCCAGAGCGGGGTGGTCTTCGTCCGCTTCCCCAACAGCGAGCCGGTCGTCGACCAGGGGCTGGCCGGCTACGGCCGGCGGGATGAAATCAAGGGAACGCTGCCCCGGGTGATCGACCGCCTCTGGAATATCGTCTGGGATGAGATGCGGGTGGGGGCGGTGGTCAACCAGCTCTCCCGCACGGAGGTACCGGAATATCCGCCGCTGGCCGTGCGCGAGGCGCTCATCAACGCCATCTGCCACCGGGATTACCGGATCAAGGGGCGGCGCATCGAGGTGCGCATGTACAGCGACCGGCTGGAAATCATCAGTCCCGGCGGGCTGCCGGGCTACATGACCCTCGAGAACCTGGTCGAGGAGCACTTCTCGCGCAACCCCCGCCTCGTCAGCGGGCTCTACCAGTGGGGGTATATCGAGGAGCTGGGGCTGGGCATCGACCTGATGATCGAGCAGATGGTCCAGGCCGGCCACGAGCCGCCGGCCTTCCGCGACACCGGCTACGCCTTCACTGTGACCCTCTCCAACAAGCCCGGCGGCAAGACCCCACCGCCAACCTGGACCCGCAGCATGAACGAGCGGCAGGCGCGCGCGCTGACCTTTGTGCGGGAGCACGGCAGCATCACCAACAGCGAATACCAGCGGCTCTGCGGCGATGTCAGCGCGGAAACCCTGCGCCGCGACCTGGCCGACCTGGTCGAGCGCGGGGCGCTGCTCAAAATCGGCTCGAAGAAAGGGACCTACTATATATTGAAATAAGGGGGGAATGGGGCAAAAAATATCCCACATTTATCCCACACCAAAATGTGGGATAAATGTGGGATAAATTATTTCGGGGGAGCGGCCGTTTCAGGCCATCTGCAGCCGCAGCATTTCCATCAGCATCTCGAGCTCTTCGCGGCATTCGTGGCACATGTGGATGTGGTGGTTCACCAGCGGCATCAGCTCGGCCGTGTCGACCCCTTTGAGCACCGCTTCCGCGTACTGATCGAGCACCTCGTAGACCTCGTCGCAGCCGATCTCCCGCTCCCGGGAATCGCGCAGGGCCTTCATCAGCCCCTGAACGAGTTCATCTTTCTTCCGCTCCCGGCTGGACGGCTGACCCAGAATGCGGGCGATCAATTGTCGGATAGAGTGAGTAAAATTGCTCATGCGCTTGTGTCCTGATGCATCCCTAAATAGATGGGGCTTCGTGCGAATTCCTTACCGTGCCGGCTTTCGTTCTCGCATTAGCCAAAAACCGCCAGCACATCTTCGGGCGACAGCCCCTCTTCTTCCAGGCGGCGCTTTAATCTCAGGCGAGCGTCGTGAATCAGTTTATAGAGGGCGTTCCGGTTGGTATCCATCTGGTCAGCCACCACGTCCATCGGCAGGCCGCTGACCATGACCAGCATCACCGCCTGCCGCTGCCGGTCGGTCAGATCGTCGAGCAGCCGGCGCACCAGGTCGAACATCGCCTGCTGGGCTGTCTGCCGCTCCGGGGAGGGGCTGGGATCGGACATGAAGGCCGGCTCCAGAACCGATCCATCCGGCGAGGTGGTCATCTCCTCCAGAGAAAAATCCCGCCAGCGCTTCCGCCGCAGGTCGGTCAGCGCCACCCGCACGGCGACCTTCTGAGCCCAGGTCGTAAACTGGCTTTCTCCGCGAAAAGTTTCCAGCTTGTCGAGTATTTTCAGCAGGGCATCCTGCACAAAATCCTCGATCAGGGGGTCGAGATTGCTTTTAACCCGGCTGGAGAGGGTGTAGCGCAGCCCCCGCACGAGCATTTCCCGCAGTTCGGCCAGAGCGGCCTGGTCCGGCTCACCACCCAACAGATCAAGCCATTCTTCGTTGGTGTACTGGGTCATGGGGCGGATTGTACCATTGGATTCCGCGTTCGTTCAATGGAGGGGCGGCTCCCGTCCCGTTTTATCAACAATCTGTCAGAAATAAAGGAGGCCAGCGCCCAATTTGATCCGCTTTCCCGGCCAAACCCGGCCGTCTTTTGACAACCCTTTCTGCAGGGTTTATAATTAAACTTCGCGCCAATTGGTGATCCGCTCCACCAATTAAAAATCCGACAACCGACACCGATGTGTCGGTTTATTTTTGGAGGTTACTGTGTACGCAATCGTAGAATGTGGCGGACGGCAGTACCGCGCCGAAGAGGGTCATACTTTCTCCGTGGAGAAGCTCCCCCAGGAAGTCGGTGAACAGGTTGATCTCAACAATGTTCTTCTCCTGTCCGATGGCGATCACGTGCGCATCGGACAGCCGACTGTCGAAGGGGTGACCATCAAGGCCACTGTCGTCGAGCAATATCGCGGACAGAAAATTTTTGTCTGGAAATACAAGCCCAAGAAGCGGTATCGCCGCCGTCAGGGGCATCGTCAGTACTACACCCGTCTGCGGATCGACGAGATCGTCGTCGGCTGAGATAAGAAGATAGGAAGAAGAACGTCGTCGCTGTGGGGATCAGCTCCGGCTGGCGGACAGCGACCCAGGAGTAAGCAATCATGGCTCATAAAAAAGGTGCCGGTTCAACCAACAACGGCCGCGACAGCAATTCCAAGCGTCTCGGCTTCAAACGTTTCGGCGGCGAAATGGTCATCCCGGGCAATATTATTTTGCGCCAGCGGGGGACCCGCTTTAAGCCGGGCGCCAACGTCGGCCTGGGGAATGATCACACCATCTACGCCCTCATCGAAGGGCGGGTGACCTTTGAAACCAAACTCGGCCGGAAATACGTCAGTGTTTACCCGGATCAGGAGGTGTCCTCGTGAAAGAAGGCATTCATCCCCAGTGGTACCCCGATGCGAAAGTCATCTGCAACGGGGAAGTCATCATGACAGTCGGCGCGACCCAACCGGAGATCATCGTGGAAATCTGGTCGGGTATCCACCCCTTCTTCACCGGTCAGCAGCGGCTGGTCGACACCGAAGGGCAGGTCGATCGCTTCATGCGCCGCCTGCGCCGCCGCGAAGAGATCCAGATCGAAAATGTGCGGGAAGAAGAGGAAAGACCCTCCCCGCTCAAGCTCTCGATCGAAGCCCTGTCCGTGGGCACGCGGGGTGAAAACGCCCTGCGCGAAGCCGGGCTGACCACCATCGGTGACGTCCTGGAGAAGTTCAACGAAGGGGGCGATGATGCCCTCCTGGCCATCCCGGGTGTCGGGCAGGCGGCCCTGATCAGCATCAAGCGCTTCCTGCGGGCTGAAGGGCTCGTCGAGTAGAGCAAACGGTCTCGATCCCCGTCCCATGAACGGCCGCCAGCAGTCACAGGCCCGGACTGGAACAGTTGAAAAATAATCAAAGAGGCAGGTGCGTCAGCGCATCTGCCTTTTTTTATGCTATCGGCAATTGACCTGGGGGGATTCCCCTTTTCCATTTTGCGGGAAACGATTTAAACTTAGGGGCGGGCGGCCGGTCCGCCGCCGACACACACCATGACCCCCGGCGGGGCAGCGGGAACGAACCTGGCCAATCTCATGGATAAACAGCAGCAAGGTCGAATTGAAGTCGTTTGCGGCAGCATGTTCAGCGGGAAAACCGAAGAACTGATCCGCCGCGTGCGCCGGGCGATCATCGCCCGGCAGAAAGTGCAGGTAGTCAAACCCTCGATTGACAACCGCTACGATGCCGTGAAGGTCACCTCCCACGGCGGAGCCAATGTCGAAGCCCATCCGATCAACGCCGCGGCCGAAATCTGGTCCATTCTGGAGCCGGACACGACCGTACTGGCCGTCGACGAGGTGCAGTTTTTCGACCCGGAAATCGTCCCGATCTGCGAAGCCCTGGCCGATCGCGGCGTGCGCGTCATCTGTGCCGGTCTCGACACTGATTTTCGCGGGGAGCCGTTCGGCCCCATGCCCACCCTGCTCGCCCGGGCCCAGATGGTCGACAAGCTGCGGGCAATCTGCGTCGTCTGCGGCGCCGAAGCCAGCCGCACCCAGCGGCTCATCGACGGCCAGCCGGCCGCCTACGACGACCCGATCGTGATGGTCGGCGCGGCGGAAAATTACGAGGCTCGCTGCCGCCACTGTCACCAGGTGCTGCCGGCCAGGAATGGGGAATGAGGAGCCGGGGGAAGGGATGGTTGGTGGTGAGAAGTGAGCAGCGGACAGGGAACAGTAAAAAGGGAACCGGCAGTCGGGGTATTTAAGACTCCTTAGGATGGCATTTTATGACTCGAAAATTGGATTCCGATCTCGATTACGTTTTGATTGACGAAGCCCAGCTGCAGCGGCGGATCGCGGAGCTGGCCCGTGAAATCGAAAACGATTATCGGGATGTCGACAACTTCCTGCTGCTGGGGGTTTTGAAGGGCTGCTACATCTTCATGAGCGATCTGAGCCGGGCGATCCAGACCGCGCACGAGGTGGAGTTCATGGCTGTTTCCAGCTACGGCCGGGCCACCCAGAGCAGCGGGGCCGTGCAGATCCTGCTCGACCTGCAGGAAGACATCAGCCAGAAAAATGTGCTCATCGTCGAGGATATCGTCGACAGCGGCCTGACCCTGAGCTACATGCGGGACAGTATCCTGGCCCGCCGGCCGCGGACGCTCAAGATCTGCTCCCTCCTCAGCAAACCCTCGCGCCACCAGATCGACGTCCCCATCGACTACCTCGGCTTCGAAGTGCCCGACGAGTTCGTCGTCGGCTACGGGCTCGACTATGCCCAGCTCTACCGGAATCTGCCCTACATCGCCGTCCTCAAACCAGAGGCCTTCGCCGGCCACTGAGGAACGGCCCGGTGATCAGGCCGTGTCTGACCAGAGCCGGGGGAGCGACTCGATGCGGGACCAGCCATTGCCCGCCGGAACTTTTTCCACTGACAGGTCGGTGAAATAGGTGTCAAGCACGGCCGCCCGCTCCATCGCCAGCGGTGGGCTGCAGTAATCCTCTTCTTCCCAGACAATCCACCCATCCTCCCGCCGCCGGGCATGGCGCAGAGAATAATCGAGGGCGCTGCCAAACGGCCGCATCGGCCGGATTTCCCCCGCCAGCAGCCGGTCGCGCAGCTCATCGAGCCGGCCGGGCTGGGCGCGGGCCGTTACCAGATAGTGAGCCATCATGCCTCCTTGGGCTCCCACTCAAAGCGAATCCTAGGGGAACGCCGGGCGTTCTCGCCCATTATAACCGATCTCAATCCGGCCCGACCCGTACGAATTGACAGGCAGTGGAGTCGGATCGGGGGTAAAATGGACACATGACCAAAGCGCTCGATGCTGCCCTCCTGGCCGGCCTGCAGCCGTACGCCGGCCGCTGGGTTGCCCTGACGGCCGATCACCAGGTCGCCGGCACCGGGGAGACCGGTCCGGCCGCCCTGCGCGCCGGCCGGCGGAACCGGCCGAAAGTGCGCCTGGCCGTTCACTACGTCCCCGATCTTGGCGGCCGGGAGCTGGTCCTCTCCCCGCTGCTGGCCCGGCTCGAGCCGGTTCTGGCCCGCCTCGACGTCCCCGTCTACCTGGTCGGCGGCGCGGTGCGGGATGCGCTGCTGGGAAAAATCAGCCACGATCTCGATTTCGCCGTCCCCGCTGGCGGCATCAAAATCGCCTACCAGGTTGGCGACCGCCTCCAGGCCCCCGCCTTCGTGCTCGACGACGCCCGGGACACCGGCCGGGTGATCCTGGAAGCGAACGGCACCTACCTCGATTTCGTCGCCTTCCGCGGTGAATCGCTGGCGGCCGATCTGCACGACCGGGATCTGACGATCAACGCCATGGCCCTGCCGGCGCTGGCCCGCACGACGGCCGAGCTGATCGACCCCACCGGCGGGCTGGCCGACCTGGCGGCCGGCCGCGTGCGCCAGGTTCACCCCACCTCGCTGACCAATGACCCGGTGCGCGGCCTGCGCGCCCTGCGCATCGCCATCCGCTTTGACTTCGACCTGACGCCGGAGACCGAAACCGGGGCGCGGGAGGCCCTGGCCGACCTGCACCGGCCGTCGGCCGAACGGGTGCGGGATGAGCTGGTCAACCTGCTCGATGCCGGCGCGGCCCCGGCCGTGACCGCCCTGCACCGGCTCGGCCGGCTGGGGGAGCTGCTGCCGGAGATCGCCCGCCTGGACGGGGTCGAGCAGGGGCCGCCCCACCACGAGGCGGTGCTCCCCCATACGATCTCGACCCTGCGCTGCCTGGAAACCGTGCTGGCCGACCGGGTTTTCGCTCCCGGCGCGGAGCCCTGGCGAGCCGCCCTGGCCGCCCACCTGCGGCGGCCGGTGGCCGGGGGGCTGCAGGGGATCACCCTGCTCCGCCTGGGCGCCCTCTTTCACGACGCCGGCAAGGCCGACACCCGAACGGTCGAGCCGGACGGCCGCGTTCGCTTCATCGGCCACGAAAAAAATGGCGCCGATCTCGCCGGCCGGCGGCTGCGGGCCCTCAAGTTCAGCCGCGAGGCGATCGGCCACGTCCGGCAGATCGTCCGCGGTCACATGCGCCCCCTCCACCTGCGGCTGAGCGGAGCGCCCGAGGCGCGCGCCCTGCACCGATATTTTCGCAGCACCGGCACGGCCGGCCTCGACATCGCCCTGCTGGCCCTGGCCGACCACCTGGCCACCCACGACGGGCCGGGTCCCGGGAGCGCCTGGGACGATCTGATCCGGGTCGTCGAAGCGCTCTTCACCCACTACATCACGCTGGTCGAAGAGACGGTGCGCCCCGCCCCCCTCATCACCGGCCGGGACTTGATGACCGGGCTGGCCCTGGAAGGCGGTCCGGAAATCGGCCGGCTCCTCCGCCTTCTGGCCGAAGCCCAGGCCGCCGGTGAAATCACCACCCGCGAAGAAGCCCTCGCCTACGCCCGCACCCACCGCAGGCAATAAAAAAAACCGGGCAGATGCCCGGTCTTTTTAGAATGTCGATTGTCAGCCGGCAGTCAGTGAACAGTTAACAGTGAACACTGCACGTTCCCAGTCCCCTCTTCACTTTCCACTTAAAACTTTCCACTTTCCACTCGGTACCCGGTACTCGGCACCCGGCACTCGGTACCCGGCACTCGGTACCCGGCACTCGGTACTCGGTACCCGGCACTATTTATAAGTGAGCGAGCGCCGCAGGTGCTCGTAAAACTCCTGGCGGGTCTCGCCGCTGGTTTTGAACTCGCCGAGGAAGGCGGTGGTGACCATGGCGGTGTGTTCTTTTTCCACGCCGCGCATCTGGGCGCACATGTGCGAGGCCTCGACGACCACGGCAACCCCGCGCGGGGCCAACATTTCGTCGATCAGCTCGGCGATTTCATGGGTCATCCGCTCCTGGATCTGCAGCCGGCGGGCGAACATGTCGACGATCCGCGGGATTTTGGAGAGGCCGACCACTTTTTCTCCGGGCAGATAGGCGACGTGCGCCCGGCCGTAGAAAGGCAGCATGTGGTGCTCGCACATGCTGAAAAATTCGATGTCTTTGACGACGATCATCTCGTCGTATTCGACGTCAAACATAGCGTTGTTGATCAGCTTGATCGGGTCGATTTCGTAACCGGCCAGCAGCTCGTCGTAGGCGCGGGCGACCCGATTGGGGGTGCCCAGAAGGCCGTCCCGATCCGGATTTTCGCCGACATTCTTCAGGATGGCGCGCACCGCATCCTCGATCGCCGCGTGTCGGGTCCCCTTCTTCACGGCGTCCCCATCATACTCATAACCGTTGGCATGCCCGTTCTTATGCTCGTGCATCAGCACGGCATGTCCATTGGTTGCAAAGCCATGGCCGTTGGCCGGCCGGTTGTTCTTTTCATTCAGCATCGGTTCTACTCCTGTGGCAAGTTGCCAAAAACAGCCTGATTGCGCTTCAATTTGAATTCCTGTCTGGACGCCGCACGATTCAGGGAAACCCGAATCCCTTGATGCAGGCCGCTTTTTTAGGGAATTCTCCAAAAATAATCGATAAGTATTAGTTTTGTTTTAGTTCTTAATGGATTCTTTACATTTACCGGCTGCGTCACAGGGCGGCCCCGCATCGTGGGCAGCGTTCGTCGGCGGCCTCCACCGCCTCCTGACAGTTTGGACACAGCAGTTCAAATTCCGCGCCGCAGTGAGGGCAAACGAGATCCGCTTCGTCGACCGTCTGCAGGCAGGCCGGGCAGAGGAGCTGGCCGCAGGCCGCGCAGAGATCGTCCCCGGCGGCAACCGCCGCCCCGCAGGCGGGACAGCTCGCTTGTTTATCCGCCGCGCCGCCGGCAGACAGCTGGTGCACGGCCGTTAACCGGGCCGCGATATCTGGACGACATCGAGGACAAAATTCTTCCCCTTCGACCAAAATTAACTGGCAGTTCTGGCAGACCCGCTGGCCGCAGGTCGGGCAGTCCGGCCGGCTGCTGTCGAACTGGGTGCCGCAGCGGCCGCAGGCGAAGACCCGCACCAGCCGGTCGCCGACGACCAAAGTCTGCACCACCCGCGACGATTCCCGCTGCTCGATCACCAGCTCGGTCCCACACTGGTCGCAGGCCTCGGCCAGCAGGGCGACTTCGGCCGCGCAGGCCGGGCAGTGGAGATAGAAGAGGGCGCCGCAGGCCGGGCAGAGATCGCTCCCGGCCGTCAGTTCGAAGCCGCAGAGGGGGCAGTCAAAAATGAGCAGAAGGCCGCAGTGGGGACAGCTCTCATCCGACTCGTCGATTTCGCCCGCGCATTCCGGGCAGAAGAGCGCCTCGCAGGCGGCGCAGGAGCCGTCGGCCAGAAAGACCGGCTCGCCGCAGGCCGGGCAAATTCCGTCCGGCTCCTCCTCGCCAAGCTCGCCGCTCATGCCGGCCTGGGTCAGCGTGGCTACCGTCAGCGCCGCCCGGCTGGAAAATGCCTCCTGGACGGCGCTATCAAAGACGTAGCCGCAGTGCGGGCAAAGATCGGTGTCCGGGGCGATTTCCTCGTCGCACTGCGGGCAAACCACGGCGAATTCGGCGCCGCAGGCCGCGCAGCCGGCCGCATCGTCGTCGATGGGGGCGAAACAGGCCGGGCAGAACGCCTGGCCGCAGCCGCCGCAGCTTTCGGCACCGGGAGCCAGGGTGCTCCCGCAGGTGGGGCAGGATTTCCCGTTGTCAGTCATCATTTTTACTTCCTGTTAAGGTCCGGCTGTCAGACTTTTCTATCATACCCCATGGAGCATAAAAATTAGATAAGATCTGTACAAAACCTGGACAATTTGTTGATTTTCGTCACATTGACGCCGGCCGCGGGCTTATCTACCTCTGGGACGGCGCTGCAAACGCAGGCGAGCGGGAGCGGGCCTGACGGTCCACTCCCGCTCGCTCTGCCGCCGCGAGGACCTTAAAACGCCGGTCCGAGCAGGAATTTCGGTTTCAGAAGCTTCATCAGTTCGACCAGCGCGTAGACCAGGCCGCTGACCACAAAGCAGGCGGCCAGCTCCACGCCGCTGAGGGCCACCGTGCTGAAAATATCCTGCAGGAAGGGGATGTAGATGAGCATCAGCTGCAGGACAAAGGTCGACAGGATGGCCGCGACCATCAGCCGATTGCTCCAGAAGCCGATGGCCGGCAGCGTGTCGCGGAAAGAGCGGGTGGCCAGGGCGTTGCCCATCTGGGCGATCGTCAGGGTGGTGAAGGTCATCGTACGCCAGACGGCGATATCCCGGCCGCTGAGGAATCCCCAGTAGCCGACGGCCAGGGAGACGAGCCCCAGCATCACGCCGGTGAAGATGATCTGCGCCCCCAGACCGCGGGAGAAGACGCTTTCGTTGGATTTGTAAGGCGGCCGCTCCATCGTCCCCCGCTCTTCTTTTTCGACGGCCAGCGCCAGCCCCGGCACCCCGTCGGTCACCAGGTTGATCCACAAAATCTGGATGGGGATCAGCGGCAGCGGCATGCCCAGGAAGGGGGCGGCCAGCATGACGAGCAGCTCGCCGATATTGCTCGACAGCGTGTATTTAATAAATTTGCGGATGTTGTCGTAGATCGTCCGCCCTTCTTTGACGGCCGCCACAATAGTGGCGAAGTTGTCGTCGAGCAGGACCATATCCGAGGCTTCTTTCGAAACGTCGGTGCCGGTGATCCCCATGGCCACGCCGATATCGGCCCGCTTCAGGGCCGGGGCGTCGTTGACCCCGTCCCCTGTCATGGCCACCACCAGCCCCTTGCCCTGCAGCGCCTCGACGATGTTCAGCTTGTGCTCCGGGGCGACCCGGGCGAAGACAGAGACATCGCCGACGATCTCCTCCAGTTCGCCGGCCGCCAGGTTGTTGAGCTTGTAGCCGGTCATGACCCGATCGTTGCGCGTGATATCGAGCTCCCGGGCGATGAACTGGGCGGTCAGCGGATGGTCGCCGGTGATCATGATCGGCCGGATGCCGGCCGTGCGGCATTCCTGCACCGCCGCGGCTACTTCTTCGCGGGGGGGATCGATCATGCCGGCAAAGCCGACGAACGTCAGATTGTTTTCCGTGTCCTCGATCTCCTGCTGTGACGGGATCCGGTCGAGCGGCCGGAAAGCGGCCCCCAGCACCCGGTGCCCCTGCCCCGCCAGTTCGGCGTTCGAGGCCTCGATCCGCTCCCGCCATTCGTCATCGAGCGCCACCGCCTGCTCCCCGATCCAGACATGGCTGGAAATGTCGAGCAGGCCGTCGACCGCCCCCTTGACAAAGGCCACGTAGGGGGCGGGCGACCAGGGGGAATTGGAGCCGCCGGTGGCTTCATTGACCTGGTGAATGGTCGTCATCCGCTTGCGCTCTGAGGTAAAGGGAATTTCCCCCACGCGGGGGCACTCCTGGTCGATTTCGTTTTTACGGATGCCGAAGCGGTCGGCCGCCACGATCAGGGCCGTTTCGGTGGGATCTCCCACGGCCTTGATGCTGCCGTCCTCGTCGACGGTGATCTTGCCGTCGTTGCAGTGGGCGACCGCCTTGAGCAGGATGGCCAGGCTGCGCAGCGGTGGATCGGCATCTCCCCGCCGCTCGGCATAGGCCAGCTCCACGCTTTTCTCCGCCAGCATTTCGACCCGCTCCCGTTCGCCGGCCACATCGAGCAGAGTCACAGTCATCCGGTTTTCGGTGAGCGTGCCGGTTTTATCGGAGCAGATGACGCTGACAGAGCCGAGCGTCTCGACGGCCGGCAGCTTGCGGATGAGGGCGTTGCGCCTGAGCAGCCGCTGGGAGCCGAGCGCCAGGGTGACGGTCACGACGGCCGGCAGCCCCTCCGGCACGGCCGCGACGGCCATGGAGATCGCCGTCAGAAAGAGCTCGCGCACATCGTGGCTGCGCAGATAGTCGGCCGCTCCAGCCCCGGAGGCCCACAGTTCGGCCACCTCGCTGCTGGTCGTCAGCCCCAGGAAAAAAACGGCGGCGATAATCCCCAGGGCGATCCAGGCCAGGGCTTTGCCCAGGCCGTCCAGCCGCTCCTGCAGCGGCGTCTTCTCAGCTTCTACCCCCTGGATCAGGTTGGCGATTTTGCCGAGTTCGGTACGCATGCCGGTCTCGGTAATCAGGAGCGACCCGCGCCCGTAGGTCACCACCGTCCCCATGAAGGCGCTGTTTTTCCGATCGCCCAGGGCCACCTGCTCCTGGTCGATGGGATCGATTTTCTTTTCGATCGGCTCCGATTCCCCGGTCAGGGCCGCTTCCTCGATGCGCAGGTTGGCCACTTCGACCAGGCGGCCGTCGGCCGGAATCAGGTTCCCCGCCTCCAGCTCGACCACATCGCCGGGCACCAGTTCGCGGG
>JBFFZG010000032.1:0-24182 GCA_041568735.1 Promineifilaceae bacterium (SeqCode) | reverse complement strand
GTCGGTGAGGTGATCGAGCGCGCCTGGCGGGCCGGCGCCCGCTTCGAAGCCTGGCAGGAGACGTTCCGCTGGCAAACCTGGGTCGAGGCGTTCGCGGCCGAAGGGCTCGATATCGATTTCTACATCTACCGCCGGCGGCCGATCGACGAGATCTTCCCCTGGGAGCACATCGACATCGCCGTGACCAAGAAGTTCATGGCCCAGGATTATCTGATGAGCCAGGCGCAGGAGACGCGCATCGACTGCCGCCACCAGTGCTTCGCCTGTGGGATTCTCCCCCGGCTGAAGGAGCTGCGCCGGGAGACCCCGCTCGAAGCCTGGGAATGCCCCCCCGTGCGCCGCCGGCCCGGCCAGGCAGCGCCGGCACGCGTGCTGCCCGATCCGAGCATCCCCCTGCCGGTGATTTGAGCGGCGCCGTCCCGGAGCGGCATAAACCCGCCGGGGAAGTCGCCTGCCTGGAGCCCCCACATGGCCCCCAACCGGCCGCGGCCGGACCGCTTATGCCATAAAAACTGTTAGAAATATAGACAAAAACTGTACAAAACCTGTATAATTTGAAGGTGTCAGTCATCCACCGGCCGCTGCCGCTCTGAAATTAAATCCGAGGGCAGGCGCCCGGCCAGCAGCGAGGAAATCATGGGAAAAAACATCATCGTTATCGGGAGTGGATTTGGCGGCCTGGCAGCGGCGCTGCGCCTGCAGGCCGCCGGCCATCGGGTCCATATTCTGGAAAAACGGGACAAACTCGGGGGGCGGGCCTACGTCTACGAAGTCAACGGCTTCCATTTCGACGGGGGGCCGACGGTCGTGACCGCCCCTTATATGTTTGACGAGCTCTTTGCCGCGGCCGGCAAAGAGCGCTCCGACTACGTCGACTTTGTCCCGGTGGATCCCTTCTACCGGATCTTCGATCACCAGGGCCGTCATTTTGATTACAACGGGGAAACCGGGTTTATCCTCGACCAGATTGAGCGCTGGAATCCGGACGATCGGGCCGGCTATCTCGAGTTTATCAAGGGCATCAAGGATATTTTTCAAACCGGCATGGCCCTCATCGACCGGCCGTTCCTCCACCTGAGCGACATGCTGAAAGTCGTTCCGGATCTGGTCCGCCTGCAGAGCTACCGCAGCGTCTACGGGTATGTCAGCCAGTTTATCGAGGACGAATTTCTGCGCCGGGTCTTTTCCTTTCACCCGCTGCTGATCGGGGGCAACCCCTTTGACTCAACCTCCATTTACGCTCTGATCCACTACCTGGAGCGCGAATGGGGGGTCTGGTACGCCATGGGAGGAACCGGCCGGATCGTCTCCGGTCTCGGACAGGCCTTCGAGGAAATTGGCGGCCGGGTGACCTTCGGCGCCGAGGTCGACGAAATTCGGATCGAAGATGGAAAGGCGGTGGGAGTCAGTCTGAAAGACGGCCGCTATTTCCCGGCCGACGTCGTCGTCTCCAACGCGGATGTGGCCACCACCTATCTCAACATGATTGACAAACGCCACCGGGGGCTACGCAATTCCGACTTCCGCTACCGGCGGCTGACCAAATACAGCATGTCCCTGTTTGTGATCTACTTCGGCACCCGACGGCGCTACCTCGACTCGCCCCTCGTGCATCACAACATTATTCTCGGCGAGCGCTACCGCCACCTGCTCCATGATATTTTCGAGCGGAAAGAGCTGCCGGAAGATTTTTCCCTCTACCTGCACATGCCGTCGCTGACCGATCCGTCCATCGCCCCGGAAGGCTGTGAGAATTTCTACGTCCTTTCCCCGGTGCCCCATCTCGGCTCCGGCACCGACTGGGCCCGCGCGGCCGGCCCCTACCGGGATAAAATCATCGGCTTCCTGGAGGAAAACTATCTTCCGGACCTGCGGGCGAACATCATCGCCGAGCACCACATCGATCCGGCCCACTTTGCCGGCACCTTGAACAGCTACCAGGGATCGGCCTTTTCCGTCCAGCCGATTCTGACCCAATCCGCCTGGTTCCGGCCGCACAACCGGTCGGAGGATATTCACAATCTCTATTTCGTCGGGGCCGGCACTCATCCGGGGGCCGGGCTGCCGGGGGTCCTGGCCTCCGGCAAGATCGCGGCCGACTTAATCGGGGCGGGGGAAGCGCAGCGGCTCCAGCCGCTGCCGGAGCGGGTTGCCGCCTGAAGAGCCGGCGTGCGGGCAGGGGATGATATTTCCGGGGAGTTGGGGAAAAAAGTGGAGGCCGGGTAGTTGGGAGCTACCCGGCCTCCTGGAGAGAGAAGGAGTTGAAGCAGTGAGTATCAGGTGCTTCCGGTTGTAGAAAACCTTTGTCAATTCGCCAGGCTAATCCCCTTGGACGGCGATCTGTCTTTCCCAGCCGTGTTTGACGACCATGGCGAAGATATCGGATTCGGTGATAATGCCGACCAGCCGATCTCTTTCGTCGACGACGGGCAGACCGCCGATGCGATAATCGAGCATTTTCTGGGCCGCCTCTTCAATCGTGGCGTCCGGCCGAATCTTAATAACATCCCGGGACATGAACTCTTTGACTTCCAGCTTGGCAATCAGGTAGTTGATCTCCCAGATACTGAGCGTCGTGGCGCTTGAGGGCTCCGCTTCACGGATATCCCCGATGGTGACCATGCCGACGATTTTCCCTTTGTCGACAACGGGCAGGCGGCGAATGCCGCGATTTTTCATTAATTTATGGGCTTCAGGCAGTTTGGTGGATGGCTCGACGGTAATGACGTTGGTGCTCATCCAATCCTGAACCAGTTCATTCTTCATCGAAATTCTCCCGAAGAGAAAAGATTGCTCATCCGCGGTCGGTGGTGAACCCCTCAGCGTTTGACCTGGTTTATCCCACCTCGCATCGAACTGTCTACAGATTACTTGAGCGGATGATTCTCTGACAGTGACAAATGTCACGCCATTTTAAGTTAAAATACATCACGCACCCCGCTGAAGCTGGCGTTGGAGAGGCCGGTTTCTTGTGCCAATCGAGGCTGTTAACGCTATACTAAAGCTCATGACTCAGTTACGTATCCTTCTCGTTGATGATCACGAAGTCGTTCGCCTCGGCCTGCGCAGTTTGATCGAGCGCTACGACAACTTGAAAGTAGTGGCCGAAGCCGGCAGCGAGAGCGAAGCGGTTCAGAAAACCCTCGACCTGGAACCAGATGTCGTACTGATGGATATTCGCCTGGCCGGTGGGAGCGGCATCGACGCCTGTGCCGAAATCGTTCGCCTCGCCCCCCAGACCAAAGTGATCATGCTGACTTCGTACGCGGAAGATGAGCTGCTGTTTGCCGCTATTCGCGCCGGCGCTTCCGGCTACGTGCTGAAACAGGTGGGAAGCCAGGATCTCATCCGCACGATCGAAGCGGTCTCGCGCGGCGAATCGACCCTCGACCCATCGCTGACGCAGCGCATTTTCGACGAAATGCGCCGGTCAATGCAGCGCAACGAAAAGCAGGCTTTCGACGAGCTCACGGCTCAGGAAATGCAGGTTTTAGCCCTGATCATGGAAGGGAAAACTAATAAAGAGATCGCCGCCGCGCTTTATCTGAGTCAGGGAACGGTGCGCAACTACGTCAGCAATGTCCTGGCCAAACTCGACGTGTCCAATCGGGCCGAAGCGGCGGCCTACGCCATCAGGCACCACCTGAGAGATTACCTCTAAGCTCCTTTCATCTCTCTTCCCTCTGCCAAGGAACGTCCTTGCCCTATGTCGGAACTCACCTTTGCTGCCCTGAAAGCTCTAAACGACGCCACCCTGATCATCGCCAGCGAGCGAGATATCGACGAAGTTCTGCAGCAAATCGTCGACGTCGCGCGCCAGCTGATCGGCGCGCAGTACGCCGCACTCGGGGTGCCCAATGAAGATGGGGGGCTCTCGTCCTTTATCCACAGCGGGATTCCGGTCGAAACCGCGCTGGCGATCGGCCACCTGCCGCGGGGCCTGGGGCTGCTCGGCCTGATCATCCGAGAACAAAACCCGATTCGCATCGGGAAAATTGGCGACCATCCGCAGTCGTATGGCTTCCCAAAAAACCACCCGCGCATGGATAGCTTCCTCGGGGTTCCGATCGTGGCGAAAAACAAAACGGTCGGCAACCTCTACCTGACCAACAAGCTCGGCAGTGCCGAATTCAGCCAGGCCGACGAAGATCTGGCCGTGATGTTTGCGGCGCATGCGGCCGTGGCCATTCAAAATGCCAAACTCGACGAAGAAGTGCAGCGCCTGGCGGTCCTGGAAGAACGGACCCGCATCGGCATGGACCTGCACGATGGCATCATTCAATCGATTTACGCGGTTGGCCTGACGCTGGAGTCGGTCCGGCTGACCTTCACGCAGAATCCCGACGAAGCCGCCGAGCTGCTCGAACTGGCCGTCGAAGGGTTGAATGGGACCATTCGAGATATTCGCAATTTTATTCTCGACCTGCGGCCGCACCGCTATACAGGCGACCTGACCGAAGGAATCGAGCGGCTGGCCCGTGAATTTCGGGCCAACACCATGGTCGAGATATCCCTCGATCTGGATGGCAGTGAACTGGGGGGGATTTCGCCAACCGTGGCTCGCGCGATCTTTTTCACCTGCCAGAATGCCCTGGCCAACGTGGCCCGCCATGCCCGCGCCAGCCATGTCTCCATCCGGGTTATCCGTTCTGACAGAACCGTCACGATGACGGTGGCCGATGATGGGCTGGGTTTTGACGTTCATACCAGCCGGCGCAGTGTCGGCCACGGCCTGCACAACATGCATACGCGCGCGGCACGCCTTAACGGGAATTTCCACGTCGATTCCGCCCCGGGCCAAGGGACGACCCTGACGATCACACTCCCTCTCGTTTAATTACCCCCCTTTTTAGCCAGCGCACCCCTGGTTTTTACGCATTTTGGACCGTTCTGGATCCGGTGGTTTTCCCGGCCGGCGGCTGCTCCTTTTCTCAATGACACATGTCCTTATGAGGCTGTGACAAGTGTCACTATGAAGAATGGCCTGAGAACAATAGAGTTAAGCCATGGCTTCGAGAGCTGACTTTTCTCCTTATGATCCATGGCAGTCGATGCATTTTCCCCAGAAAGATTTTCATCCCCTGCGAATCCTCCTGATTGAACATCATCAAGGAGTTCGCGATGCCCTGGTCATCCGCCTGAAATCCTCACCCCTGGTCGAGCAGGTGATTCCGGCGACGATCGGCCACGCCTCCCCCTCGTTTGTGCGTGGGTATCATCCCGATGTCATTCTCCTCGGTTTGCCGTGCCTCGTTCGCGGGGGGTTTTCCGAGGTGGCGGCCCGGGTTCAAGCCTGGATCGACGATGGGCTGTCGGTGATCGTCCTCTCTTCGTATGCCAGCGATGAAGAACGGGAAGCTTTGATTAAGAGCGGCGTGTCCCGATTCCTCCTCAAAGATATCAACACACCGCAGCTCCTTGACGAGATCATCGTTACCCTCTTCCACCCCTGATCCGCTCCCGGTATCCCTTGAATCCCAAAATCAATCCCACCAGAACGAGCCGGTTACTGGTCAAGATGTCGTCCCTTGTGGCATACTGGCGGAAAGGGAACGGATTGGCTCTCAGCAGCGATCGACCGGCATTCAGTTCAGGAGGCAGTTGGATGTTTGCCAAAATTTTAGTGCCGTTGGATGGATCTGAGCTGGCGGAACGAGCGCTCGAGCCAGCGATCAGGCTGGCCAGGGCGGCCGGCAGCCAGATCATCTTCCTCCGCATCCCGGAAATTGAACAAATTCTGGCCGCGCCATATTCCGCCCTGGATACCTACCACCTGGAGCTGTCGACGGCCCGCACGGCGGCCGAAGCGGAAAATTACCTCCAGGACGTGCTGGCCCGCTATACCGGCAGCGACCTGCCGCTGTCGACCCGGGTCGTGGCCGGCATTCCGGCCGACGTGATCATCGACGTGGCGGCAGCGGAGCAGGTCGACCTGATTCTCATTTCATCCCACGGCCGCTCCGGCATTCGCAAATGGGTGCTCGGCAGCGTGGCCGAAGCGGTTCTGCAGAAAGCGTCATGCCCGGTGCTGGTTCTCCATGCCGAGCGGTCGATCGATAAAATATTGGTTACTTTGGATGGATCCGATCTGGCGGAAACCGCGCTGGATTATGGTTTCAACCTGGCCCAATATTTTGGCTCGGAAATGATTCTGCTGCGGATCCAGGATCATCTGGACTACATCGATGCCAAAAAACTGGTGGAGATGGAGCACATGGAAACCGGCGCACAGGAGATGGAAGGACTGGCCCGGCGCAGCGTCTACGCCAAGGTCGATCATTACCTGCAGCGGCTGGAAAGCCGGGCCGCCCAGATCGGCCTGGATGTCGAGACCGCGACCTTCGTTTCCGATAATCCGGCACAGGGAATCCTCGATTTCAGCCGCAGCCGGGATATCGACTGCATTGTCATGGCCACCCATGGACGAACCGGGCTCACGCGCCTGATGTACGGCAGTGTGACCGAGCAGGTTCTCAGCCGCTTCGAACGATCGATGCTGATCATTCGACCGGCTGCCAATGAAGCCGAAGAAATCTGAGATCCAGGCCAGATCAGGCCTGCGGGCAGGAGCCGGCCCCCGGAGCCTCGCCGTCAGCCGGCGCATCCCCTGGCGGCGGACCGGGAGAGAGAAAACAGGAAAAACAAAAGGAGAAATTCATGTACAAGCATCTATTAGTTCCGCTTGATGGATCGCCCCTGGCGGAAGCGGCGCTGCCTTACGCCCTCGAGCTGGCCCAGAAATTTGAAAGCAAGGTCACCCTGCTGCGCATTCTGCTGCCCGCCTCGCAGCGCTTTACCCAGCTCGGGTCATCTCAGGACGTTCAGTTGATGCTGGAGCTCCACCACAAAGAGCAGGAAGCCTCGCGGCAGTATCTGAAGGAGATGAAAGGCTCCCTGCGGCAGCAGGGGTACAATGTCGAGGTGCGGAGCGTCGAGGGGGTTCCCCTGGCCGACCACATTATCGATGAAGCCCACGCGCTCGATGCGGACACGATCGTCATGAGCACCCACGGCCGCACCGGTGTTGGCCGACTGCTGTTCGGGAGCGTCGCCGAAAATGTGCTGCGCCAATCCGATCTCCCGGTCCTGCTCGTGCGGAGCATGGTCAGCGATCGGCAAAAATAAACGAGCGAAATCGACCTGACATTGCGCGGAGCGATTCGGCCCGATCGGGCTGGATCGCTTTTTTATTTACTCCACCCATTCCAGCTGAATCGGCGCCAGGGAATCCCCCGGTCGTTCGAGCACCGGCGACCGCTGCAGATCGGGCCAGGTGTACATGCCGATGTCGAAACGGGCGATGGCGGCTCCCGGTGGCAGGGGGGAAAATTCCGCCCAGGTCAGGAGCTGATCTCCCTCCTGCCAGCTCTTTGATGAGGTCGTCACATCACTCACCTCGAAGGGGAATTCTTCTCCGCCCCGGAGATAGAGATGGTTGAACTGCTGAAACGTGCCGGGCGGCGGCTCCTGCTCGATGTTCCAGCGCGTCAGGAGCCGCAGCCGGCCGTCCGGCAGCGGGTCGAGCCGCCAGCCCTGTAGCGCGGCCCCGTTGGCCAGCCGCACGGTCAAAGGTGTAAAGCCGAACCAGCCGAACGCCTCCGGCTTGAAGGCGACGTAGGGGGGTTCGTTGCTCCGGCGGGGGAGCAGCAGCAAGCGGCCGCTGATCCCCACTTCTTCCAGCCGGCCGGCGGCCGGCAGATCGGGAAAGGTAAACAAAAGCGAGCCGCCGTCGCCGGGAAGCAGGAGAACCGACCGGGCTTCGACGATCTGATGGGGATGATCCCAGAGCAGCACATGAAAAACGGCCGCGTCCCCGTCGTATTCGATCGTGTCGCCCATGGCGTGCACGACGATCCGGCCGGGTTCGGCGGTCAGCCGGTCGGCCGCCGCCTGGGGGAAGCGCAGCGGGGTGCCCAGGCCGCCCGGAACGAGCGCTGCCTCGACCCGGCTGAGCGCCTGGCCCACGGCGATCGACTGCGCTAGGGCGGCGGCCGCCAGCAGGCCCAGCGCCCCCCACCGCCGCCGTCTCCCCGGCAGGGACGCCACGGCCGCGCCGACCAGGAGAAAGCCGGCCGGGGCCGAGGTCAGCAGGTACTGGTGGAATGCCGGTGTGCTCCCATAGAGAAAAAATATGGGGGCCGCCAGCAGCCAGACCGGCACCAGGCTGGTCAACACCTGACGGACCGGCTTACGCTCGGGAGCCGGCTTACTCCCCGGCCGGCCGAACGCCGATCGGAAGAAAAGGAAAAACAACCCGGCTGCCAGCCCGATGACGAGGAGCCACTGGCTCAGGTCCAGCGCGCGCTCCAGCCCGGCCGGCCAGGTCCAGTCCTGATTGAGAACCATGGCTTCCCACCCTCGCCCGCTGACGAGAGACAGCGCCCGGGAAAACGCCTCCGGGTGCACCTGGGCCGGGGCGCTCAGAGCGCGGGCCAGATCGGCCCGGGCGCCGCTCCCACCCCGCCAGAGGGTAACGAGGGTCGGGGCGGCGGTCAGGACGCCGAACAAGACGCCTGCGGCGATCGGCCGCCAGCGCCGCCAGAGGCGGAAGCGCAGGCCGAGCCAGATAGATCCGAATGCCAGGACGATGCCGGCGAAATGAACCTGGGCGGCAAAGCCGGCGAGAAAGGTGTGCCAGGCCAGGGCCCCGTTTTTACCCCGGCCGATCCCCTGAACGGCCGCGATGGCCCACAGGACCGCCAGCGGAACGAGCCAGTTTTGCGCCCAGATGTTGCGCGCATAAAAGATCAGGAAGGGGGCCGCCGCGAAGGCGAGGGCGGCGGCGGGGCCGGCCGCCTTCCCCCAGCCCTGCCTGGCCAGCCACCAGAGGCCGGCCGCTGTCAGGGTATTGGCCAATCCGGTGAACAGGGTGGCCGCCAGCGGCCGGCTTGAGATGGCGTACGGCAGGGCGTAAATCCAGACGGCGCCGGGAAAGTTCGGCACCCCGGTAGAGGACTGCATGCCGAGCTCCGCCAAATCCCCGTTGCGCACCATCTGCAGGGCCAGCTGGCTCACCCGGGCCTCGTCAAAGCTGAAGGAATTGACGCCGGGCCATCCCAGGCGCAGGACACCCGCCCAGACCAGGATCGTGGCCAGGAGGAGCAGCTGCCGGTCCACCGCGGGCCAATTTTTCATCGTGAGATTGCCGGGAGATTCAGGGAGCCGGGGTCCTCGAGCCGCTGCCATCTTTCGGAAAGGTGCCCAGTTCGATCGGCCCAAACATCAAATCCTGGTAGGCGACCACTTCGTGCCGTTTAATCAGTTCGAGGACGGCGAGCAGGGTCACGGAGAGCTCCGCCCGGGTGGCCCGCTGGGAGAGAAGGCTCTTGAAAGGAAAACGGGGATAGGTGGCGAGGGCCCGGCGCAGCCGGCCGATCTGCCCTTCGATGGTGAAAACCGGTTTCTGGGCCAACTGGACACTCTCGCCCAGCCGGTCGCTGCGCTCGAGGGCCAGGAGCAGGGCGTTCTGGAGCGTCGTTACGGTAATGCCGCTCAGGTCCAGCTCGGCTTCGAGTTGGGGGCGGGGCGGGGGCTCCAGCCGCAGGTAGGTGCGCAGGCCGGCCTCTTCGCGACCGCGCAGCCAATCGGCCGATTGTTTAAACTGTTTGTACTCGCGTAATCTGCGGGCCAGCGCCTCGGCCGGGTCCTCCTCATCCTCCCCTTCGATGACCACCGGATTCTGCGGCAGGAGCGCCCGGCTCTTGATCAGGGCGAGCTGGGCGCCGATGACGATGAATTCGATCAGCTGGCCGATGCGGTCCTCCCGCTCCCGCAGCTTTTCCGCCTCGGCCAGGTACTCCGCGGCGACCCTGGCCAGGGAGATCGCCGTAATGTCGAGTTCGGCCCGCTCAATCAGGTGGAGCAGCAGGTCAAGGGGCCCGGAAAAGGAGGGGAGTTCGATCGACGTCGTCATGATCCGAATTTCGGCCGTCCAGAAGCCGCGAGGGGATTGTGGTTGAATTGGCCGGCGCTGTCAAGCGGCCAGGAGGAGGTAGAGAACGGCGCCCACCAGGAGGAAAAACCCCAGCACCGCGCCGATCACCATGAGCTGGCGATCGCCCTGGCGGCGGGCCGCCTGCCGCCGTCGAATTTCTGCCTGGCGCTCTCGCTCGAGTGCTTCCATCGCCTGCATCCGCTCGCGCGACGCTTTTTCGGTCGCCTCGCGCATGGCCCGAATTTGTTCGATCTGATCGACTTTTTTCTGATCTCTCGCTTCCTGCTGGGCGCCGACGATCAGATCGAAAATGTCCATCGGCGTGCCGCAGGCGGCGCAGTACTCGTCACCAGCCCAGTTATCCGTGTGGCATTTGCGGCAGATGCGGGTCAGCGCGGTGCCGCAGGCGCGGCAGACCCCCTGCAGATCGGTGTGATAGGCCTGGCAGTTCGGGCAGAGATGGCCCTGCAGAAGAAACTGGCTGGCGCAGGCCGGGCAGGTCACGTGCTGTCCGTGCTCGCGAATATCAATCGGCGTCAGGCAGTTCGGGCAGGCGATTTCGGTCAGAATTTCATTGGCCATAGGGCGCTCCGTCGGATCCGTCCGCGCTCATCCGGGCTGGATCTTCGTTCAATATTTGGGCTGAAGGATGCAGTAGACAAAGCCGTTCATTTCAACCAGCTCGGTCGTCTGATACCGCTGCCCGATCACCTCCAGCACCGGTGGGGGATAGAACTGGGCGCGGAAGACGATCGTATCGAAGGCCTGGCTGTCGAGCATGGCGATCATTTCGGTCAGATCGAGCTCGCCGGCCTTGTAGAGGTTGAGGAGCTGGGTCGGGTTGGTGACCACATCCCGGCCCACGTAGAGATTGAAGCCGGCTTCTTCGCTGAAGGCCGGCGTCTTCCCGGCGGCGATCACGGCCGCAATGCGCCGGCCGGCGGCCGTGTCCCGGTCGGTTGGCGGCCGGCCGATCAGGATAAAGGCTTCGTCGACGTAGGGGATCGGTTCGGCCGGCCGCGGGGCGGAGCAGGAGGTCTGGGGGGCGACCAGCGTGTGGTCCGGTTTCCCCAGGGCGCGGGCGATCGTCTGGAGCCAGGGGGTGTGGGTTGGCAGATGGAAGACCGCCTCGGCCTGGACGAGGAACAGGAGCGGGATGACGGCCAGGGCGGCCGTTTCCGCCCGCAGGCCGATGGCCGGCTGCCATGACCAGCCGCGGCTGCACAGCCAGTCGAGCAGGCGAGAAAAGGCCACGCCGGTCAGGAGGCACGAGGCGGCCACGGCCGTCACGAAATAGGATTCGCCGGCCCCCCATTTGCCGGCCGTCACGCTGTTCAGGGCGGCGATGACGAACCAGATGGCGCCAACCGACAGCCGTTCGCCATAGAGCTGGTAGATGGCGTAGCCGGCGGCGGTCAGAATCAGGACCGGATGCAGGGTGAACCACTGGCGGAAAAGCCCGATCGCCTGCCCCGGAATAAACTCGTTGATGTTGGCCGAGACGGTGGTGACGACCCACTGCCCATCGGTCGCCAGGTTGAGGGCGAGAAAGACCAGGCCGGTGACCCCGGCGAAGGGAACGGCCCAGAGCACGGCCCGTCTGGGCTGCCGCAGGAAGAGAAAAATGAAGACGGCGGCCACGGTCGCATAGGCCAGCTGCTTCGTGTAGCCCGCCAGGAGAAGGAGAGCCATGATCAGCAACCAGCCCCGATTGGACTGCCGCCCCGTCTTCTCCTCCCGGGCGATCACCCCGCCGGCGATCACGACGGCCAGGGTTTCGAACATGACCATGAACAAATGCTGGCGGAAAAGCGGGCCGACGTGGTAGACGTAGTTCGAGGCGAAATAGGCCAGACTGGCCAGCAGCACCAGCCACCAGCGTCTCCGCCCCTGCGCGCGGTAGACTCCATAGCCGATCGCGCCGGCCGTGATCAGCGTGCCAAGGGTAGCGACCAGACGGCCGGTCCAATACTGCGGTCCAAAGAGCCAGATCAGCGGCACGATCACCAGGTGGTAGACGGGGGGGTAATTCGAGGAATAAAACGGGTAGACATTGCTGTCGAGATAGGGCAGCCGCCCCTGGCTGAGCATCAGGGTATCCAGCAGCTCAAACCCTTCCCCCTGGTCGTAATCAAAGGGAAAGAGCAGCAGCCGGTAGGCATAGTAGGCGTAGACGAGAAAATAGCCGACGTAGGCAGCCCCCGCCGCGACAATCAGCCCGTAGGACACCCAGCGGATGGTTCGATCGGGCCATCGAATCATGCCGGCCGGTCTCCCAGGGGAATGAGAGAAAGGCCGATCAGCAAGAGGGCGCCGCCGCCGAGCAGCCCGAGCCGCTGCGCCGGTCCGATTCCCTGATAGTCGCCGGCGCCGATCAGATCAACTGCCAGCAGGGCGAGGACGAGCAGGAGCCCGCCGGCCGCCAGCCCGATGCCGAGCCATCGTTTCGTAATCATAAGCCGTATTTTGGACCAGGTTGCCGGCCGGGACAACCCCGGCCGCCGCCTATTGACCGGGCCGGGGCTATCTGTCAGAATATCCACCTTTATTTCAAATCCCCCTGCTGAAAAAGCGAGGCACCGTGAACGACCTGAATTCACTGAATCAACAGCCGATTTTTTTTTCCGAGACCGACCTCAACAACGCCCTGGCCGAATCGATGCGCCGGGTCTACAACTGGATGGGTCTGGGGCTGCTCTGTACCACGGCCGTCGCCCTGGTGATGCAGCTCTTTCCCGCCCTGATGGAGCTGATATTTCTGACGCCGCTGATCTGGGTCTTTATGATCGGCGAGCTGGCCATGGTCTGGGGACTGGTGGCCCGCATCCACAAACTGACCCCCTCGGCCGCCCTGACCTGGTTTTTGCTCTATTCGGCCGTCAACGGGATCACCATGTCGTTCATTTTCATCGCCTACGAGCTTGGCGAGATCGTCCTGGCCTTCGGCTCGACCATGGCCCTCTTTTTCACCATGAGCATGATCGGCTATACCACCCGCCTCAACCTGGCCCGCCTGGGCGGCTTCCTGCTCATGGGGCTCATCGGGTTTGTGATCGCCACCCTGGTGAACATCTTTTTCTACCCGAACGACACCTTTTACTGGATCATCACCTACGCCGGCATCGTCCTGTTCATCGGCCTGACCGTCTATGACACCCAGCGCATCAAGCGGATGACCGCGGCCGCCCTGCTTTCGGGGGATGCCGACGACCTGAAGCGGGTCGGCGTGCGGGGGGCTCTGCGCCTTTACCTCGACTTCATCAATCTCTTCCTGCTGATTTTGCGGGTTGTCGGCGGCCGGCGCCGCTGAATCGAGCAAAAGTTGACAGCCGCCCTCCATTTTGATAACCTTCCGCCCGTTATGAAACAAATTCTCGTCGTCAAGAAGGGCAAGAAGACCGCCTGACCCCAGGTCTGGTTCGTTCTGCTTGCTCGAAGACGACAAACTCCCCCAAAGCAATGAGAACCCGCCAGGCGACCTGGCGGGTTTTTTTTTGCTCCGGGGATTTGATCGAAGGCCACATCTGTCACCGCCTCAAAACTGGCGGCCTCCACCTGCCTGAACAGGCGGTGGGGAGAAAAAGGAGAATTTCATGCACCAGACAAGCTGTCCCGAATGCGATGCGGCGGTCACGTTTGCCGAAGAGCCGATGATCGGTGAGATCATCGAATGTCCGGAATGCGGCATGGAGCTGGAAGTCATCGAGGTCGATCCGCTGACCCTCGAGCTCGCCCCCGAAGTCGAAGAGGACTGGGGCGAATAAGCGCCGCCGTCCTGGCGACAGGCGAAGGAAACACCTGATGAAAGTCGGTATCTTGCACTCCCGCATCCGCATCGAGGAAAAACTGCTGGTCGAGGCGCTGGAAGCGCGCGGCGTCGATTACGATTTAATCGATCTGCGCCAGGTGACCTTCGACCTGGCCCGGCCGGAGCCCTGGCGCCAGTACGATGTCATCCTCGAGCGATGTATCAGCCATTCCCAGGCGATGGCCGCCCTGCAGATCTTTCACATGTGGGGCATTCCCACCGTCAATCCCTACGACGTCGGCATGATCTGCGGTGACAAGGTTCACACGTCGCTGGCTCTGATGCGAGCCGGCGTCGATACGCCGGCCGTGCGCGTCGCGATGTCGAAAGAGTCCGCTCTCGACGGGCTGGATGAAATGGGGTACCCGGCCGTCCTGAAGCCGGCCACCGGCTCCTGGGGACGCCTTCTGGCCCGAGTCGAGAATCCGGATGCGGCTGAGGCGATCATCGAGCACAAGATGACCCTGGGCAGCTACCAGCATTCGATCCTCTACATGCAGGAATACATCGAAAAACCCGGCCGCGATATCCGCACATTTGTGATCGGAGATGCGTGCATCTGCGGCATCCTGCGCACCTCGAACCACTGGATCACCAACACCGCCCGCGGTGGGGTGGCCACCATCTGCCCGATCACGCCGGCCCTGGCGGAGATTTCACTCGCCGCCGCCCGGGCTGTCGGGGGCGGCATCCTGGCTGTCGACCTGCTCGAACGACCGGACGGCAGCTACACCGTCAACGAGGTGAATTACACGATGGAGTTCCGAAATTCCATCACCCCGACCGGGATCGATATTCCCGGTCAGATGATCGATTACGTCCTGCAGGTGGCCGAAGGACGGCCGTTGATCGCCGCGCAGGTGTGATTTTCTGAACGGATAGTTATGGCCCTTCAAGTTTCCATTGTCGGCGCTTCCGGCTATACCGGGGGCGAGCTCCTCCGCCTCCTGATCCCCCATCCGGGGGTCGAGATCCGGCAGGTAACTTCCCGCAGGCACGCCAGGCAGTTTGTGCGTGCGGTTCATCCCCACCTGCGCGGGTTCAGCGATCTCCGCTTCATCGAACCGGAAGAGCTGGAGCCCTGTGACCTGCTGTTTCTCTGCCTGCCGCACGGCCGGGCGGCGGAAAAAATCAACGACTACGCCCGGCTGGCCGGTCGGATCATCGACCTCTCGGCCGATTTCCGCCTGCGGTCGGCGGCCGACTACCGGACCTGGTACGGCCGGGAGCATCCCAGCCCGGCCTGGCTCCCCCGCTTCGTCTACGGGCTGCCGGAATTCAACCGGGATGCCCTGAGCGAGGCCGCCTACGTCAGCGGGGTGGGCTGCAACGCCACGGCGGCCAACCTGGCGCTGGCGCCGCTGGCCCGCACCGGGCTCCTCCGCCAGGCGGTCGTCGAGGTCAAGGTCGGTTCTTCGGAAGGGGGGAACCAGGCCAGTGAGGCGACCCATCACCCGGTGCGCAGCGGCGCCATGCGCTCCTTTGCCCCGACCGGCCACCGCCACCAGGCGGAAATCCTGCAGGCGCTCGGCACCTTTGACCTCCATTTTTCGGCCACGGCCGTCGAGATGGTGCGCGGGGTCCTCTGCACCGCCCACCTGTTCCTCGCCGAGCCCCTTGACGAAAAGGAGATCTGGAAGTGTTTTCGCGAGCTGTATCGCGACGAGCCGTTCGTGCGGCTGGTGAAGGAGCGGCGCGGTCTTTACCGCTATCCCGAACCCAAGCTGCTGGCCGGCACCAATTTTTGCGATGTTGGTTTTGAGCTCGACGAGCGGACCGGCCGCGTGGTGGTTATCTCCGCCCTGGACAACCTGGTTAAAGGGGCGGCCGGCTCGGCCGTTCAGTGCCTGAACCTCATGCTCGGCCTGCCGGAGACCACCGGCCTGACGTTCATGGGGCTGCACCCGGTGTAAACATATGATCGTTATCAAAGTTGGCGGCAGTGAAGGGATCGATTACGAAGCGGTTTGCGACGATGTCGCGGAGCTGATCGAGGCCGGCGAACGGCTCGTGCTGATCCACGGCGGCTCGGCCCTGACCAACCAGGTGGCCGAACAGCTCGGCCATCCCCCGCAGTTTGTCACGTCGCCCTCGGGCTACACGAGCCGCCTGACCGACCGGCGCACGCTGGAAATCTTCGAAATGGTCTACTGCGGGCAGATGAACAAGGGGCTGGTCGAACGCCTCCAGCAGCGCGGGATCAACGCGATCGGTCTCTCCGGACTGGACGGCCGCCTGTGGGAGGGCAGCCGCAAAAAATCGATCCGCGCCGTGACCGAGGACGGCCGCCAGTTCGTCATCCGCGATAATTTCACCGGCACGGTCGAGCGGGTCAACACCGCCCTCCTGCGCATCCTGCTGGAAAGCGGCTACCTGCCGGTGCTGACTCCCCCGGCGATCAGTGTCGAAGGGGAGGCGATCAATGTCGACGGCGACCGGGCGGCCCGGGCCACGGCCGCGGCCCTGGGGGCCAATACCCTGGTCATCCTGTCGAATATTCCCGGCCTGCTGCGCGATTTTCCCGACGAATCGACGCTGATACGCCGGATTCCGCGGGCGGAAATTGAAGCCCACCAGGCCTATGCGGCCGGCCGCATGCGCATCAAGCTCCTCGGCGCCGGTGAAGCGCTGGCCCAGGGGGTCGGCCGGGTCATTCTGGGAGATGCACGCGTGGCCCGGCCGGTGCGGCGGGCGCTGGCCGGGGAAGGGACCCTCATCGAATAGGGCTGGGCTCCGCGAAGGGAGGAATGAGAAGTTATGTTAACTCGAGAAGCCATTATCGACACCATTCAAGCGGCCCTGGAAGCCGAGCCGGATATCCTGGCCCTCTGGGAGGCCGGCTCGGCTGCCTTTGACCGGGTCGATCCCTATTCCGACATCGATTTGATGGTCCTGGCGGCCGACGGCCGGGAGCGAGCCGCCCTCGCGACCCTTGAGGCGGCCATCGGCCGCCTGGCCCCGATCCAGGACCAGTTTGAGCTGCCCCCGCCGACCTGGCACGGCCACCTGCAGAAATTTATTCGCCTCGAGAACACCTCGGAATTTCTGATTATCGACGTGGTGATCATGGCGGCCAGCCGGTCCAACCGCTTTCTCTACGCCGGCCGCCACGGGGAGGCCCGTTTTCTTTTTGACCGGGCGAATGTGGCCGCCTCACTCGAGCCGGATGAGGCGGCCAAAGGGGAGCCGGAAGACGTCCACCGGCGGCTCGACGCGCTTTCCGGCCAGATGCGGCTGCTGGGAAATTTCGTCCGCAAAGAGCTCCTGCGCGGCCGGCCGCTGGACGCCCTGGCCTTCTATCAGGGGCTGATGCTGCGGCCGCTGATCGAGCTGCTGCGCATCCGGCATGACCCCCGGCGGCGTGATTTCGGCGGCCGCTATCTGCACAGCGACCTGCCGCCGGCCGTAGTCGAGCGCCTGCAGCGGCTCTCGTTCGTCTCGTCGGCCACCGACCTGGAAGAGAAAGAGCGGTCGGCCCGGGAGTGGTTCTGGCAGTTAATGGGGGCTCTGGAAAACCAGTATGATGAGCAGTGAAGTAGAAATGTCCCCGGCAGCCGAGGCGATTTTCGCCGCCGAGGATCGGACGACCAGCGGCGTTTACGGCAAAAGAGAGCTGGCCCTGGTCCGGGGCCAGGGGGCCCGGGTATGGGATGTGGACGGCCGCGTTTACCTCGACTGCAGCGCCGGCTACGGCGTGGCCAATGCCGGCCACAGCCATCCCCGCATCGCCGCCGCCATCGGCCGGCAGGCCGGAATCCTGCTGGCCTGCCCGGAGTTCGTCTACAACGACCGGCGGGCGCTGCTGCAGGAGCGGCTCCTGGCCGTACTGCCACCCGGTTTCGCCCGCCTCTATCTCTGCGGTTCGGGAGCGGAGGCCAACGAAGCGGCCCTGAAATTCGCCCGCCTGACGACCGGCCGCACGGAGGTCGTGGCCGCCTTCAAGGGCTTCCACGGCCGGACGATGGGCGCCCTCTCCGCCACCCATAAAAAAGAGTACCGGGAGCCTTTCGAGCCGCTCGTGCCCGGCTTTACGCACGTTCCGTTCAACCATCTCGACCGGATAGCCTCGGCCGTCACGGAGAACACCGCCGCCGTCATTCTCGAGGTCGTCCAGGGTGAGGGCGGTGTCAATCCGGCCGATGCCGGCTACCTGCGCGGCGTCCGGGAACTCTGCGATGCCCGGGGAGCGCGGCTGATTTTCGATGAGGTGCAGACCGGGTTTGGGCGGACTGGCCGCTGGTTCGCCTGCCAGCACAGCGGGGTGGCTCCCGACCTGCTCACCCTTGGCAAGAGTCTCGCCGGCGGGGTGCCCATGGGAGCGGTCGCCATTGGGGCGTCCCTCGGCCGGCTGCCCGCCGGCGCGCATGGGTCGACCTTTGGCGGCAATCCCCTGATCTGTGCCGCCGCGCTCGCCAATCTCGACGTGTTCGCCGAAGAAGGGCTGGTCGATCGGGCGGCCGAACTCGGCGAGCACCTGCTGGCCGCCCTGCGCCGGCTCGAATCTCCCCACATCCGCGAGGTCCGGGGGCTGGGACTGATGGTCGGCGTCGAGCTGAAAACGCGCGTCATGCCCGTTTTGAAAGCGCTGCAGGCGCGAGGGGTGATCGCCATGCCGGCCGGCACGACGGTGCTCCGCCTTCTGCCCCCCCTGGTCATAACCCGGGAGGAGCTGGACCAGGTTGTCGCCGTGATCGGATCTGTCCTGGGTGAAATCGCATGACCGGTGGCAGCGGCGATCAGACCCGGGTGGACGCCCGGACCTTCCTGCGGGAAATCGTCTCGATTCCAAGTCTCTCCGGCCGCGAGCGGCCGGTGGCCGAACGGATTTGCGCGCAGATGACCGCCTGGGGCTATGACCGGGCGTTCATCGACGAGGCAGGCAACGCGGTTGGCCTTCGCCAGAATGGGCCGCCGGCCCGCGAAATCGTCCTGCTCGGCCATATGGACACGGTGCCTGGAGAGATTCCGGTGCGGATCGAGGGCGCCTCTCTGTACGGCCGGGGGACGGTCGACGCCAAGGGGCCGCTGGCTGCCTTTGTCGCCGCCGGGGCCCGGGCAGCGCTGCCTCCCGCCACCCGGCTCGTGGTCATCGGGGCGACCGAGGAAGAGGCTGCCACCTCCCGCGGCGCCCGGCTGGCGGCCGCCGCTTACCGGCCGGATTTCTGTCTCATCGGCGAGCCGAGCGGTTGGGATGGGATTACCCTCGGCTACAAGGGGCGCCTCCTGCTCGACTATCACCTGGCGCGCGCCATGGGGCACACGGCCGGGCCGGAGACGGCCGTCGCCGAAGAGGCGGTTGCCTTCTGGCAGGAAGTGCAGGCGTTCTGCCGACGCTTTAACGCCGAAAAGCCGCGTTTGTTCGATCAGCTGCTGCCATCGATTCGCCACATCGAAAGCGGGAGCGATGGGCTGATCGACACGGTCTCTCTCAAAATCGGGTTTCGCCTGCCCCCGGATTTCGATATCGATCAGCTGAAGAGGGCCTGCCGCGAGCATCAGGCAGCGGCCGACCTGTCCTTCTACGGCGCTGAGGCCGCTTTTCATTCCGGCCGTCAGAACCCGCTCTATCGGGCGCTATCGCAGGCCATTCGCGCCCGGGAAGGGCGGCCGGTGCCGAAACTCAAGACCGGCACCTCCGACATGAATGTCGTCGGCCCGGTCTGGCAGTGCCCGATCGTCGCTTACGGCCCGGGGGACAGCGCCCTCGATCATACGCCGCACGAACACCTTGACCTGGAGGAATTTGACCGGTCCATCGAGGTCCTGGTCGATGTGCTGCAGAACTTGAGGAATTAAATCGATGAACCTGGAAAATTTTGCCATTATCGAATCGACCCTGCGTGAAGGGGAACAGTTTGTCAACGCCTTTTTCAGCATTGAGGAAAAAATTCAGATCGCCACGCTGCTCGATGCGTTTGGGGTGGAATATCTCGAGCTGACTTCTCCACTGGCTTCCCCGCAAAGTCGGGCGGACTGCTGCGCCATCGCCCGCCTGGGCCTGGAAGCGAAGATCCTGACGCATACCCGCTGTACCCTCGACGATGCCCGCCAGGCGGTCGATACGGGAGTAGACGGGGTCGACGTGGTTATTGGCACGTCGTCTTACCTGCGCGATTTCAGCCACGGGAAGAGCATCGACGAGATCATCGATCTGGCCAGCGAGGTGGTGACCTTCCTGCTGGGGCAGGATGTCGAAGTCCGCTTCAGCACGGAAGACAGCCTCCGCAGCGATCCGGAGGATATCTTTCGCATCTACGAAGCGGTCGATCGTCTCGGGGTGCATCGGGTCGGGATTGCCGACACGGTTGGGGTTGGAACGCCGAGGCAGATTTACACCCTGGTCAGGGATCTGCGCGCCCGGATTAAGGCCGATATTGAATTCCACGGCCACAACGACTCCGGCTGCGCCATCGCCAACGCCTACGCGGCGCTCGAGGCCGGGGCAACCCATATCGACACGAGTGTTCTCGGCATTGGGGAGCGAAACGGCATCACCCCGCTGGGCGGCTTGATCGCCCGTCTCTACGCGACCGATCCCAAACTGGTCAAGAAATATCACCTGCCGCTCCTGCGGCGGATCGACGCCCTTGTGGCGCGGCTGGTAGGGGTCGATATTCCTTTTAACAACTACATCACGGGCTTCAGCGCTTTCACGCACAAGGCAGGGGTGCACGCCAAGGCGGTCCTGAACAACCCCTCCACCTACGAGATTCTCCGGCCGGATGATTTTGGCCTGACCCGCTATATCCACGTGGCTCATCGCCTCACCGGCTGGAATGCCGTTCGCGATCGATCCGAGCAGCTCGGATTGGCCCTGAGTGACGATCAGGTGAAGTTCATTACCCGCCGTATCAAAGAAATGGCCGATCGCGGATCGCTGACCCTGGATGATGTTGACTCTCTGCTTTCCCAGGCCGCGGAAGGGGTGGTGGATTCCTGATCGATGGGGTTCGGCCGCTCCGGAACTCGCCGTGCGGCCCAAGGACCCTGCTGGCCCACAGCCGGGCTGATCCCATCGTATGGGAAGGATCGAGGATTCAGTTCCTGCAACCATCGGGGCGAAAACCCGGTAATTCCTGTTGAATGCAGCGCCGTTAGCCGGGGCTGATGGCAGTTTGGCAAACTCGAACAACAGGAAGGAAACCATGAAAACCGTCTGGCTGCTGATGATTGGGTTGGTTTTACTGGGCTGCTCCCGGCAGACCCACGACGTCGTGTACGAAATTGAAGGGTCGGCCGGATCGGTGGCGCTGACTTACCGCAACGGGGATCGAGCCGTGGAGCAGGTCGACATCCAGACGCCATGGAGGCTGGCCTTCGAGGTGGAGAGCTACGAGCGGCTGATGATCCACGCCCGCACCCGGAATGAAGGTGGGACGGTGAGCTGCAAGATCTGGGTCGACGATGAGCTCTTTGCCTCCGGCGAATCTTCCGGCAGTTTCAAGGCGGTCCGCTGCGAGGGTCTGGTGCTGCCGCCGACTCCGGCACCCACCCCGCCGTCCGGGGCCTGAACCTATGCCGGCCGCCGCGATCTGATCGTCCCGATATCCCACCAGTTCTCTTCGGAAGGAATTACATTAATCACATAAGAAAATGAATGCTCCCTGGCATGGATGATACAATGAACTCCGTCTGAAAACCGTCGCACAAGGGAGTGTTCAATCCGTGAACCCGATTCATATTCGAGAGCAGTTCTGGTGGGAACGAGAGGATCTTCATTACGAAGACGGGCGGCTGACCTTCAGCGGCCGGGATCTGACCCGCTGGATCCAGGGATCCGATACGCCGTGTTTTGTCTACGCCGCCGGGCCGATGCGGCGGAATCTGGAAAATCTGCACGGAGCGCTCGACCGGCAGGGGGTGCCCCACCGCCTGTTCTTCGCGATCAAATCAAATCGCTTCGGACCGGTCATCAGCTATCTGCGCGCGACGGGACTCTGCGGCATCGATACCTGCTCACCCGGAGAAGTGCAGCTGGCCCGATCGATCGGCTTTACCGAAGACGAGATCAGTTTTACCGGCTCCTCGCTGTCGAACAGCGACCTGGCCTATGTGGCTGAGCGGCCGGGCGTTCATTTCATCGCCGATTCGATCAGCGCCATTCGCCGCTTCGGCCGCCTCTGTCCCGGCCGGGAGATCGGCATTCGCCTCAACCTGAGCCAGGGGGCCGGCTACCACGCCGGGCTCCACTACGCCGGCGAGCGGCCGACCAAGTTCGGCATCTACCGCAAGCAGTTTGCCGAGGCACTCGCCGCCGTGAAAGAGCACCGGCTGCGCGTCAAAACCCTCCACTTTCATATCGGGTCGGGCTATCTGAACGCCCAGCTGGATAACTTCGCCCGGGTGCTGGAGAACTGTGACTGGTTTGTCGAGCAGTGCCCCGAAGTGGAAATCCTCGACGTCGGCGGCGGGCTCGGCGTCCCCCTGACGGCTACCGACCAGCCGCTCGATCTCGACCGCTGGGCCGCCATAATCGCCGCGTTTGCCCATCGCCACGGCCTGACTGTCCACGTCGAACCGGGCGATTTTGTTGTCAAAAATGCCGGTTTGCTGGTCACTGAGGTCAACATGGTCGAAGAGAAGCAGGATGTCCTCTTCGTGGGGGTCAACGGCGGGCTCAACATGCAGCCGCTGACCGTTTATTACGATATCCCGGCCGAGGTCGTTCCCCTCAGCCGGCGCGAGGGTGAGCTGCGGCGGGTGACCATTGTTGGCAACATCAACGAGTCGATTGACGTGCTGGCTCGGGATGTCCTGCTACCGCCGCTGGCAGAAGGGGATCTCATGGCGTTTCTCAACCTCGGCGGCTACGCCTCCACCATGAGCTCCAATCACTGTCTGCGCGGCCGTTTCCAGGAATTCTTTCTGCCGCCAGTGTGAGTGAACGCCGGTGCGTTTACTCAAGACGCCCTTCCTGGTAAAATCTCCCCGTTCGTAACCCCACGCCTTATTCTCCCGCGCTTCCCGCCAACTCGTATTCATCAATTATTAAGCAGAGGCATGCTATTTACCCGGAAATTGATATAGTTGGGCGGTGAGAAGAGGGCTTCTGAACAAGAGGCTGAGACCTGCCAGCCGGCCCCGGAAAAGTTGGAGAAGAAAAGATGGTAACGAAGACGCAACAAGTCCTGCTCATCCTTGGAATTGCCGCCGCCGCTTTGTTCGGCCTGGCTGCCTGCCAGCAGCAGAGTGAGGCCACACCGGTTCCCCCGACCCCCACGACCGCCCCAGTCGTCGAAAATACACCTGAACCGCCCCCGCCGACGAATACCCCGGAGCCGCTGCCGACGGCAACGACCGCGCCCACCGCGACCGCCGAACCGACCGCCGTGCCCGAACCGACGGCCACCGCCACCCCGGCCGATGTCACGGTCGACGAGGAAGGGGTCGCGTTCACCTATGGACCGGAGCTGGAGATCGATAAGGTCACCATATTCCGCCTGCCCGCCCAGCAGCTGGGAATCGACGGGCCGCCGGTTTACTACAACGACGTGCCCGAATACATCGAGTTTGTCCTGGATACCCCCCAGGGGCGTGGCATGATCCTGGTTCAGCCGATCCGGGATGCCGAGGGCGACTTTTTCTCCACACTGCCCGCTTTTGAGCGGCAGGCGATTGCCGAGTTCGAGGCGCAGCTGGTGGCCGAAGGGGACGGTCGCATCGACCAGCACCAGCTCGTCTACCTGCCGTTCGGCAACGGCAAGGGACTGCGGGCGATCTCTTATGAATTTACCGTGCCGGGCGTGGAAAAGATCACGAACGCCAATCTTTATTACTTTTACGACGGCTTCTCCGAGGACGGCCGCTACGCCGTCTCGGTCAAGATGCCGATCGACGCCCCCGGCTTCGAAGATCTGAGCCCCTTCACCCAGGCGGAGCTCGACGCCGCCCTGGCCGATTTCGACACCTATGTCACCGAGACGATGGCCCCCCTCGACGATCTGACGGCCGCTGATTTCACGCCGGACCTGGAGGCGCTCGACGCCCTCGTCCGCTCCCTGGAAGTCGATGCCGAGGCGAGCACGACGGTATCGCCGCTGATCAACTGCACCTACGACGCCGCCTTTGTCGAGGATGTCACCATTCCCGACGCCTCGGTGATCAACCCGGGTGAGAGCTTCCAGAAGATCTGGCGGGTGCGCAATTCCGGCAACTGCGCCTGGGACTCGGCCTTCACCGCGACCTTCATCGACGGCGCCAGCCTCAACTGGACCGGCTTTGTCGAGGTCGACCGGGTTGAGCCGGGTGAAACCTTCGATATCATCGTCGACCTGCAGGCGCCGGAAGCGGCCGGCATTTACGAAGGGCGCTGGCAGATGATCGATCCCCTGCTGCGGCCGTTCGGAATCAAGGTCTACGTCACGATTGTCGTGCCGGAGGAACCGATCGAACCGACCCCGACCCCGTAAAGGACGGCCCCACCTGATTGTTTAAGGGGCC
>JBFFZG010000031.1:0-24384 GCA_041568735.1 Promineifilaceae bacterium (SeqCode) | reverse complement strand
GAGGCGGCGCGCAACAAGCTGCGCATGCGGGAGGTGCTGCGGCAGGCCGGCGTGAACACCCCCTGGTTTCACGGATTCCCCCTGAGTGCGGACTGGCAGGCGGTGGCGGAAGTCATCTCGTTTCCGGCGGTGGTTAAGCCGCTCGAGCTGTCCGGGAGCCGGGGTGTCATGCGGGTCGATGACGCGGCAGGGCTGCGGGCGGCCCTGGCCCGTCTGAAAAAGATGCTGGAGGAGCGGGCAGATTTCGAAGAAGAGCCGGCCTTTCTGGTCGAGGAATACATCCCCGGTGCTGAGGTGGCCCTAGAAGGGCTGCTCGACGACGGGGCGCTGCGGGTGCTGGCCCTCTTTGACAAGCCGGACCCGCTGGAAGGCCCTTTTTTTGAAGAGACGATTTACGTGACCCCCTCTCGGCTGCCTCCGGACACCCAGGCGGCGATCGCCGCCTGCACCGCCCGGGCGGCCGCGGCCCTGGGTCTGCGGCGCGGGCCGATTCACGCCGAACTCCGGCTCAACGAGCGGGGGCCGTGGCTCGTCGAAGCGGCCGGCCGCTCGATCGGGGGGCTCTGCTCCCAGACGCTCCGTTTTGGCGTCGACGCCTCGCTGGAGGAGCTGATCCTGCGGCAGGCGTGCGGGCTGCCGATCGACGGCGCGGTTCCGGGCGGCCAGGCGGCCGGGGTCATGATGATTCCCATTCCGGAGGCGGGGATGCTGCGCGGGGTGGCCGGGATTGAAGCGGCCGAGGCGGTGCCGCTGATTGAAGGGGTAGAGCTTACAGCCCGGATCAACTACCCGCTGATTCCGCTGCCGGAGGGGGAGAGCTATCTCGGCTTTATTTTCGCCCGGGGGGATTCGCCGGCGGCGGTGGAGGCGGCGCTGCGGGAGGCACACGGCCGGCTCCGGTTTGAGATTTCACCGTATTTCCCGATGTCGACGGTCTGATCCGGCTCTCTGTCTTTCTGTGCACTCCCTTTCGGCCCGGCTCCCATCCGCGCCCCCGTATTCCGAACCTGTCGAGGGATCTGCCGCCGCGGCCGTCACCCGCCCAACCCCCAACTCCTAACTCCTAACTCCCCCCCAATAATCACTTCTTCGCCTGGCCGCCAGTGAAGGGGGCTGAATCGTCGCCGCCGAAGAAAAAGGCTTCCATCTGCTCGAAAATAAACTCGCTGGCGCGTGGATCGGCCATATTCAGCCCGTAGTGGTTGATAAGCTGGGACTGATAGGTTCCCCAGTGTTTATAGGCCAGTTTGGAGACATTTTCGTAGATCCGTTCCCCCAGAGCTCCGGGAAACGGAGGGCGGTCGAGGGCGGGGAGATCCTCTTCATATTTGGCGCAGTGAACGACAGTCAGAGTTTTGCTTTCTCGAGCCATGGCGCGCTCTCTTTGATCTTCTGTCCGATCGCGGGTAAAGTGAACAATCTGAATATGAGTATATAACCAATGGGGTTCAGTTCAAAAAACCCTCAGGAAAACACCATGCCTGCGGCCCAGACAGGTGCGGCAGAGGCGGCCAACCGGCCGCCCCTGCGTGTCCTCTATTTCGGCATGGTCGGCGAGCTATCCCTGGCTCCGCTGCACGCCCTGCTGGCGGCCGGCGTCGAAATCTGCGGGGTGGTCGTTCCGGCGGCCGCGGTGAAAGCCGGCGCCGCTCGCCCTGCGATCGAACGGCTGGAGCCTCCGGCCGCCTCCCCCCTGCCGATGATCGACCCCTTTTTTGCACCCACCATCGTCCAGCTGGCCTGGGAAACGGCCATTCCTGTCTACGAACTGCGGCGGCCGGCCGCCCGCGAGAGCCAGGAGGCGCTGGCGGCCCGGCGGCCGGATTTGGCCTGCGTCTCCTGCTTTTCCATGCGCCTCCCCTCCTCTCTGCTGAGCCTGCCGCGGCACGGCTTTCTCAACCTGCACCCGTCCCTGCTGCCGGCTTACCGGGGGCCGGATCCGCTGTTCTGGATCCTGCACGAGGGAGAGCGGTCCGGGGGTGTGACGGTGCACTGGATGGATGAGGGGCTGGACACGGGACCGATCGCTCTGCAGGAAACCGTGCCGCTCGAGGATGGCCTGTCCGGGGAGGCGATCGAGGCGCGGCACGCCGCGGCCGGCGGCCACCTGCTGGCGCAGGCGATCGAGCTGCTGGCCCGGGGGGCGCTGCCCCGCCGGCCGCAGGGGGAAGAGGGGAGCCGCTATCCTCGACCGCAGCGGGCCGATTTTCGCCTGGATGCCCGGTGGAGCGCCCGGCGCGCTTTCAATTTTATGCGGGGGACGGCCGTGCGGGGTTACCGCTACCCGATCGACGCCGGTGGGCAGATCTTCTGGCTCAGGGCAGCCGTCGATTTTGATGCCGTGGGGAATCTGGACCGGCCGTTCGCCGTCGAGGGTGATGTGGTTCGCCTGCAGATGGCACCCGGGATTCTGCGCGCTCGCTTCGCCTGACAATAGAAAGCTGACAACAGCTGCTCCAATTTCCAAACCGGCTGTAGAAATGGAGCCGAGGGGAGCTGGCCACAGCCTGCATCGGGTTCGATCGGATGTTAACCGGCCGCCGGAACCGCCGGCCTTGCGGCGGCGGATTGGGTAGAAGGCGGGGAAGAACCGGGCGTCTTAATGGTCGGCATGCTCATGCAGGCTGGGGGTCGGGTAGACATAGACATCGCTTTCCAGCGCTTCTCCCCCCTTGTGAATCCACCACAGCGTCGCGGCATAGGCGAGCAGCGATCCACCGCCGATGAGTCCGACAGCCAGGCCGCCCACGCCGGCCGTGTTAATCATCCAGTAGAGAAAATCAATCAGGAGATTGTCGGGTGGTAAATGCATGGGGATCTGTCCATTTATGCCGTGCGGCAGTCCGGGCAGAACGCCAGCCACGGCGCCCCGCCGATCTGATCGATGACAAAATTCATTTCCGCCTCGCTGACCGAGGGGTGCCCGCACCCCCGGCAGAGGAGGCGGGGAGAGCGGATGAGAGTTTGGGGGATGGTTGCCGGCCGATCGCCGGGGGGCTCGAGGTGCAGCGTCCGGGTCGGGCAGGGCGGTTGGCAGCGGCCGCAGCCGACGCAGGCCTGTCCGGTCAGGACGAGGCGAGTTTCTTCCGCTGTTTCGTCGATCGCCAGCGCGCCGGTGGGGCAGGCCTGCACGCAGAAACTGCAGAGGATGCAGTCGGCCGCCTGCCGCAGAACCGGCCATTCGACCGGCCGGGAACCCGCGGGACCAGCCGGCCGCGGAACCGACGTCAAAGCGGCCGCCAGCAGACGGCCGATGGGGGCATAAACCGGGTCGCCTGAGCGATCCATTGCCCGGCCGAGGTCGACCAGCCAGGGTCCGGCATGGGCCTTGATAAACCGGCGCTCCGCGGTCCGCCACAGCCGGCCGCTGGAGGGATCTTCGTGCTGCCGCCGGCAGAGAAAACCGATAAAGGCCAGCTCGACCGACGCGTGATCCGGCATTTCTGCCCCGAACACTTCCAGCCCGGCCGCCCGATAAAAGTGTTCAACGGCGGCCGTTTCCTCCGTCAGCAGGCGCCCCTGCCGATGCAGGGAAGCGGTCAGCGACAGGGGCGGGCGGCCGCCTCCGGCGGTGAGGCGGCGATACCGCTCCCGCCGCGCGGCCGGCTCTTCCGGCGGGATCCGGGTGAGCGCGTCCAGGACATCGGCGGCCGGCCACCCGGCAGAGACCAGGGAGGCCGCGGCCGATGTCAGCGGCCAGCTGCCCCCCGGCCCGGCCAGCCAGTCCGGAGGATCGTACAGGGCTTCCGCCAGATTCTCGAAGAGGTCGGCCCGCTTTTCGAGACGACCTTGCCCGGATGCCATCATCAAGCCCTCAGCCGATGGTTTCGTGGCCGTTTCCCCGAACGGCGGCGACGGTCTGGCGAATAATATCGAGTGGAATCGGCAGAATGGTGGCGTTTTGTTCACTGGCCACTTCGACCAGTGTCTGCAGATAGCGGAGCTGCATGCTGTTAGGCGACTGGGACAGCCGGTCGGCCGCTTCCGAAAGCGCTTCGGCGGCCAATTTTTCCCCCTCAGCGTGAATGATTTTGGCCCGTTTTTCTCGCTCGGCTTCCGCCTGGCGGGCCATCGTGCGCTGCAGCCGCTCGGGCAGCAAGACATCCTTCACTTCGACGATGCCAGCTTCCACCCCCCACGGTTCCGTGTGGTCGTCAATGAACTGGCGCAGCCGGGCGTTGATCCGGTCGCGATGGGCGAGCAGCTCGTCCAGGTCGGATTGGCCGAGCACGCTGCGCAGGGTCGTCAGAGCGATCTGCCAGGTCGCCTGGGTGTAATCTTTGACCTTGATGATGGCGTCTTCCGCATTGACGACCCGAAAATAGACGACCGCATCGACCTGAGCGGTGACGTTATCCCGGGTAATGACTTCCTGTGGATCGACCACCAGGGTTTCGACGCGCATATCGACTTTGATCATGCGCTCGACATAGGGGATGATGAAATTCAAGCCCGGCTGGCACTCCCGGTTGAACTTGCCCAGGCGAAACACCACGCCTCGCTGATACTGCCAGACGATTTTAATCGATGGCACGATCAGCAGCAGGAGAACAATCACCAAAATAACGATGGTAAGGGGTTGATTGAACATGAATAACTCCTATCTTCGTAAACTTATTCGACGCAGGCGGCGGCGGATTTCGACCGGTTCCGGGGGTGGGATTTCAATTTTAGAGCGCGCTTCTGAGATCACGCGCCCCTCCGCAACCTCCCACAGAGAGACCGCCGGAAAGATTTTGAAGAACACCAAAAACATGAGGCAGAACAGCGCCAGTGAGCCAACCGACAGGGCCAGTTCGGTCAGAGTCGGCAGGTAAGTGGCATACGGGATCAGGCGAGGGTGGGTCATCGTCGGGACGATGATGTACCATCGCTCCAGCCACATGGCGATGACGACGCAGGTGGCTGCCAGGCCGGTGGTCAGGACGAATCGCTCTTTCAGCCAGGGACTTACTATGACGCCCAGTTCAACCACCAAGAGAATAAACAGCCCCCACCAGAACATGCTGGGCAGGATGTCGGTCAGGGAAGCGGTGATCGGCTGCGCCTCTGGCACGACCAGGAGGAGCAAAATGACCGCTGCGATCCCGGCCGATGCCAGGGCGAAGCGGGGCTGGAAAAAGGGGAGGCGGGTCGCCGAGGCCGGAATCAGCTGAGGGACGACCTGAATCCAAAAGGCGGCAATCATGAGAATAATCATCGTCCAGAAGCCGGGTGCAAACTCGCCCCAGAGTTTGCTGGCCAGTATTGGGAATTCCTCGGTTTGCTGGCCGGCAGCGATGCCGAGCTGCTCGGCATAGGTAAAATATCCCCAGACAACCACCATCGTGATAAACAGCAGCCCCAGGTTTCGATACTGCTGTTTGGTGATGTAGGATTCCAGCCGCAGGACCCGGCGGATGGCCGTCATGGCCAGAAACAGGGCGCCGATCCCGGAAAAAATCGCCCCGACGACAAAATAGGGACCAAAGATCGAAGAGTGCCAGCCGGGCTGCACCGTCGTCGCCAGGATCCACGAGATGATGGTATGAACGGAAACGGCGATGGGGATGATCAGAATGGCCATGATGGAAATCGCTTTTTCCAGGCGCAGCCACTGGGTGCGATTGCCGCGCCAGCCCAGCGCCAGAATCGTATAGAGCCGTCGCTGCCAGCCGGGGGCACTCGCCGGACAGTTATCGCGGAGGATGGCTGCGTCCGGTATGAGCGGGAGATAGAGGTAGATAACCGATCCGAGAAAATACATCGTCACCGAAACGACATCCCATAAGATTGGCGATTGGAGACGGCCGTAGCGGAGCACATACCACAGCCGATCCGGGCGGCCCATGTCGATAATGATCTGCAGAGTCCCGACGATGAGGGCGAAGGCGGTAATCGCTTCGGCCACCCGGGTAATCGGGCGACGCCATTCGGCCCCGGTGACCCGCAATATGGCCGAAATAAGTGTCCCCGCATGGCTGATGCCGATAAAAAAGATGAAATTGACCATATAAACCCCCCAGTAAGAGGGGCGGTCCATGCCGGTTTCACCCAGACCAAAAACCAACTGGCGGACATAAAAAGCGACTCCCCAGCCCACCAGAACCAGCAGAATTAAGAAAACAAGCCAAAAGCGAGGCCCGGTCCGGAAAAGCGGGTCGATTAATTTCTCGCGATCGACTGGATCAACTTGGAGCATGGCTTAACCTTCCCGCAGATAGATCACTTTCGGGTGTGTCCCGACATCTTCCAGAAGGCGAAAGGCCCGTGGACTTTTCGCTAATTGAGAGACTGTACTTTCCGGATCTTTCAGGTCGCCGAAAAACCGGGCTTTTCCCGTACAGGTTTGCACGCAGGCCGGGACATAATCCTCCGGGCGAAAGTCGCGTTTTTCCGCCTCAGCCTGGGCCCGGGCTTTATGGAGCCGGTGGATGCAAAAGGTGCATTTTTCGACCACCCCCTTCGGCCGGACGGCCGGCCCTTCCAGCACACCCACCCCTTCAATCCGATCCGGGGTCCGATATTCCCGCAGCGATCCCTCCCACTGTGGGTCGGACCAGTTGAAATAGCGCACGCCATATGGGCAGGCCACTGTGCAGAAGCGGCAGCCGATGCAGCGGTCGTAGTTCTGGCGGACGAGCCCTTCCTCATCGACATAGGTGGCCTGGACCGGGCACACTTTGATGCAGGGGGGATTCTCGCAGTGCATGCAGGGGCGGGTGAGATAGCGCACCGTTACATTGGGATACTCCCCGGTTTCCTCGGTTGGATTGACCGGCAGTGGAAAGACATCGTTCCAGCGCACGGCCCGCCCTTGCAGCGCTTCGGACGGTTTGACAGCCGGCGTGTTGTTTTCGAACCGGCAGGCAATGCTGCAGCCCTGGCAGGCGACGCATTTATCCAGATCGATGACCATGGCCCATTTTGGCATGACAAATCCTCTTTACGCCCGGCTCACCCGGACGCGCGTATTCGTGAAAGCCGCCAGGCCGGAAACCGGCTCCGATTGGGGGGTGAGCAGCGCCAGCCCGTTGACGCCCCGGTTTTTCGCCCAGCGGCCGACCGCCTCGTGCCCCTGGTTGTAGGGCAGGTTGACGACCTCCGGATGGAGCCCCTTGACCGTCCGCAGCCTCACCCGCACCTGGCCAAAAGGGCTCTCGACCAGCACTTCCTGACTGTCGACCAGCCCCAGCTCCTCGGCCGTGTGCGGGTTCATCTCCAACCAGGACCCCCAGGTTTCCCCGACCGTCATGCCGCTGATTTCCTGCAGCGTGGGCATGTTGGCGGCCGCGCTGACCGGGCCCAGGCTCATCAGCGTGATGACATTCAGAATGAGCGGGTAGTCCTTTTCATCGCCGGCGAACGGGGTGGGAACATAGCGGGGCAGGAAAGCGGCATCGCCCGCTTCCGCCAGCCCCAGGCGGGCGCGCTCAGATGGGTCAAGGGCGTCCACGATGCATTTCAGCTCGCGGCTGAAAAAGTCGAAGTAGCCGTCGCGGGGGGCAAAGCGCCGATCCCGGCCGATGACCTCATGGACCCACTTGTCACTCCCGCGGCGGGCGTGGAGGTAGCCGGGGGTCATCCAGACCCCCAGCTCTTTCAGAGTCTCCCAGTCGGTGCCGATATCGAACAGCCGGTAGCGGACGATCCCCTGGTAAGTCTGCCAGGGGAAGGCACTGGAAACCGGCTCCTCCATGGCGGCGGCCACCTTTAAGAGAAAATCGCCGACGCTCATCGTATCATGCCGGGGGAAGATCACCGGCTGCCGCAGGCCGACCCCGGGATAGCCCAATCCTTCCAGGTAGTGGTCTTCGAACCGCTCCAGGAAGGTCGGCTCGGGCAGGACCAGGTCGGCGTAGCGGGCGGTGTCGTCCAGGAAGGAGGTGTACGAGACGACCAGGGGGATCCGCTCAAAGGCGTCGACGAAGCGGGCGCCGCCGGGAGCGTCATAAACCGGGTTGGCGTCGTAGAGCAGGAGCAGGTCGAGCGGATACCCATCGAGGACCCGATCGGCCACCGCCTGGTAGGCGTCCCGGGCCAGAGGAAAAAGGCTGCCGGCCCCGTCGACCCGCTCGGCGGTGCACCCCATTTCCGCCACCGGGTCGGCCGGCCGTTCGGCCCACGGACGGAGCTTCGGGTAGCGCTGGGTCAGAACCCCACCCGGCGTATCGATGCTGCCGACAAGGGCGTTCAGGGCATGCACGGCCATGGCCGCGTAAACCCCGCCGATGGTGCCATTGAGCAGTCCCCCCTTGCCCGGCAGAATCGCCACGGCCGGTTTTTGACCGGCGAACTCACCGGCCAGCCGGGAAATCGTCGTGGCGGGGATCCCGGTAATTTCCGAGACCTGATCCGGATTGTAATTCTCCAGGACGAAATTTTTGAACCCCTGAATGAGCCGGGTTTCCGTTTCGTCGGGAAAGTCGTTGTAGCCAAAGCAGTAATTATTGATAAAGCTGCCGTCCACCAGGCTGGAGCGGATGATGACGTTGGCCATACCCAGCGCCAGGGCGGCGTCTGTCCCCGGTATGATGGGAATCCATTCGTCGGCCTTGGCGCCGTTCACCCCCTGGCGGGGATCGATGACGACGATTTTGCCGCGGTTCGACCGGCCGCGCCGCATGAAAGAAAAGCCGGAGACCATGCGCTGGGGAACCGGTCCGGCTTCCAGCAGGCTGGCGCCGAACGCCAGGACGTAGCTGCAGTTTTCCAGGTCATAGGACGGCGTGTCATAGACCCCCTGGGTCAGGTAGACGCCGAGCTTGGCCCCGGCCGTATTCAGGCTTTCCCGGGAGACGACATTGGGCGAGCCGACGATGTGCATGAACCGCCGGAAGAAAGAGGGAAGCTGTCCCCGGGCCTCGCCGTAAAGGATGGCGGCTCGTTCCGGATGGCCCGCCGCGCGCAGGGCATCGAGGCGGCCGGCCACCAGCTGCACGGCCTCTTCCCATGAGACGGGTTCCCATTCCCCGCTTCCTCGCGCCCCCACCCGCCGCATCGGCATGGTGAGGCGGTCCGGGTTGTAGAGCAGCTCTGGAGCCGCCTGCCCCTTGGGGCAGAGCGTCCCCAGATTGATCGGGTGCATGGGGTTGCCTTCCAACTTGACCGCCCGACCTTCGCTGACGCGGGTCAGAACGCCGCAGCCGCTCGGGCAGAGGAGGCAGACGCCGGGGACGACCGTTTCCCGGCTTCCGGTCTGGAGAACGCCTTCAGCGGCCGCCGCATTTTCGGGGGTAAACAGGGTTTCCAGGCCGCTGGCCACCGCCACACTGCCGACGGTGGCGGCTGTCATGGTGAGAAACTGCCGGCGGGTCATCGGATAGGCCATCGCGTTCAATCTCCTTCGCAGGTGTAGGGATAGACCGGGACACAGATGAATTGAGCCGGCAGCAGCGGATATTCGTTGGTCAGGACCAGCCCTTCGCCCAGATCGGCCACAAAGGTCGACAGAGATTCGAGCTGTTCTTCCGTGAGCTGGTCGCCAAAGGCCGGCATGCCCAGGTCGATGATCCCCCGCCGAATAAAGGTGCGGGCGGCCGTGCGGGATATCTCCCGGCCGGCCAGGTCAATGGCGAACAGCCCTTCGCCGCTGTAGCCGTGGCACCCCGCGCAGGCGATATCGTAGAGCTCCAATCCGTCGGTCACGCCGGGGGCGATCATCAGGCCGGGCAAGTCCGGAATGGCCTCCGGCCGGCCGCGAGCCCCCCACAGGAGTCCCCGCAGGGTGCGCGGGCCGCCCCCACCTGGATTGACGTGGCAGGCGCCGCAGGGTTCCCCGGTGCGGGTGGAGTATTCGGGCAGGGCGCTGACCACGCGCTCCCCACCCAGGCTCCACTGAACGCCGAAATAGGTCGCGATGGCGGCGCCTATAATGAATGCGAGTTGGCCGAAGCGAACGACGGCCGGCGGAATTCGTTTCATGGCTGATTCACGTGGACGCTGGTGACGTCAAACTCACGTCCAGCGCCGTGGCAGACCTCGCATGTTTCGATGCCGGACGAGGTTGTCTGGAGTTCAGAATGACCGGCCACAGCCGGGCGATCATGGCAGGCGGTGCAGACCGCCTGCTCCGGCGGCGTGCTGTTGACCAGAGCGCCGGCTTCCGTCACGGTCGTCGGCTGTACTCCGGCCGGCAGCGGCAGGCTATAAGTGCCGGCCAGATGGCAGGTTTCGCAGTCCTGCAGGCTGCCGGGGAAGCGGAGCTCGCTGAAATCGTGCACGGAGCTCCGGAATCCATAGACGATATAGGGCGACTGCCCTTCCTCGCCCCAGTGAAGGCGGTGGATGAGCACGCGGAAGTTGATGGTGACCGGGGGCATTTCTTCGGCCGGGCGCACCACTTCGTCGGTGGCGGTCGGATTGTGGCAGAGCACGCAGTAATCCGTGTTCTGGCGGATACCGCCGTGGATGGCCAGGTCGCCGTGGCAGGCATTGCACAGCTGGCGGTCGACGACCTGGCGGCGCGGCTGCGGATCACCGCCGTCGAGCGCCACGTAGGTCACCGGGTTGAATCCCGCCGATCGCACGGGATCGCGCCAGCCGTCGATCAATTCGTTGACATACCCTTCCAGCCCGATGGCGAAGGTGCCGTCCGCCTCGAGAGGGAAGGTGAAATTCGTCGCATAGCGGAAGGCGCCGTCATCAGTTTCTTCGACAGACGGCGGCGGCGGCGGGGCATCGGCGGAGGCGCGGAAGATCGTTTCGGTCACGCGGGTCGTGTAATCGCTGGTGGGGCCGGCGATCGTCACCGCGAGGTAGTCCATGTCGGCCGGATGGATCACCGCGCCGTCGTTTGTGGTGATCCGGAAGGTCACCGCCGGGGCCAGGCCGGGCAGGGCGTTCTCGACGGCGATGACTTCCAGGTTGACCCCTTTGAGCTGGGCGGATTGGGTGGGAATCGTGTGGGCGCCGACCACACTGGCGTCAAATTCATCCTCTTCCGGCTCGTGGCACCGGGTGCACTGGCTGTCGTCGCGCGGTCCTCCGGCGTGATCGTCGGTGATCAGGTTGAGGTTGTCGTGGCAGGCGGTGCAGGCGGCCGTCTGAGGTTTGAGCTTGTAGTTGTCGGCGTCGGCCGCTCCGGTGTGGCAGGTGGTGCAGTTGCGCACGTCCTGCGGCCAGGCCACGGTCGAGTAGTCATGGCTGGACTGGCGGAAGCCGATAATCTGGTAGGGCTCGCCCGCCTGAACGGTCGGCAGAAATTCACCGCGGTGCAGCTTGTGGATCAGGATGCGAAAGTCGAGGAAATTTCCGGTCTCCGGGTCGACCGTCTGGTTCGTATGGCAGGTCACGCACAGGCCCACTTCCCGCCGGGTCCCCCCGTGGAAGGCCAGGGGATTGTGGCAGCTGTTGCAGGCCGCGGTCGAGGCAATTTCCCGGGTCAGGGCGGGCTCGCCACCGGCCGGAACGAAGGTGAAGATGTCATTGGCGACGGAGGCCCGGCCGTCTCGATAGGCGTAAATTCCGACGCTGGTGGTGAGATTGGGGTCGACCGGGAGGGAGAGATTATTGGCAAAGGTGTAGACGTACCCGTCTGCCCCGGCCGTCCACTCGCCGCCGCTGTCGGCATAGGCCTGGGTGGCCGCAGCCAGGGCGGGTTCGACCGTTTCCCCGCCGACTGTATACGGCGCTCCCTCGACCTCCCGCACCAGCAGACTCCGATAGTGGGTCAGCTCCGTCTCCTCATCGTAAATGACCTGGGCCAGGGTGAAGCCAAACCCTTCCAGCGCCTCCGGCGCCAGGGAGCGGCCCGCTCCATCGCTCAAAGAGACAGTGACTCGGGGCTGGTCGCTGCTCAGATCAACCGCGGTTATTTCAGCCTGTAAGCCCGGACCCACGGGGATGAAGACGCTTCCAGAAGCGCCCGGTTCTCCCGATGCACCTTGGGGGCCGGCCGGGCCGGCGGGCCCGGGAGCCCCGGCGGGCCCGGCGGGACCTGCCGGTCCCTCCGGCCCTGCCGGGCCGATGGTGCCGGTGCAGGCCGCCAGCAGGAGCAGGCCGATGGCCAGCCAGCCGGATGAAAGACGAGTCAAGCTTGATTTCCTGGATTGAGTGTACATGAGCGTTTTCCTGTGCGAACCTTCCCAGGTCCCACCAATTAATTCAGCACGAGCTTCAGCAGGTCCTCCTCGCGGACCAGGTTCCATTCCTGGCGGTGGTAGATTTTCAAGGTGTTGTCATTGAGATTGATGATGATCAGCTGGGCATCGAACGAGCTGGCTTCTAAAAAAGCCAGGAAGGGAGATCGGATCGAGCTCTCGACTTCCTCGACGAGGATGACATCCGGCTTGAGCCTGGAAATGGATTCTTTGGCCAGCCCGTAATCCGAGGTTTTCCCCACCCAGTGGATATCGGGATGATTGAGGATCAGGCCGACCGAATCGCGAAAGATGGGGTTTGTCCAGACGACGTAAATGCGTTTAGACACGATCAAACCTCCCGGAAAATCATGCCACCTATTGTTTTATTCTAAAATCTGGCGCAGCGTCTGAGAATCGAAGATATTGCGACATTGCAAAAAAAAAACGCCAATCTGGTTGGCGTTTTTTGCGAGTCAATCTAGCAATCTGGTGCAGTGGTTAAATATTTCGGATCAATCCCCTGCGGCGCGCGTACTGGATTAATTCATGGCGCGTGGTCAAACCCAGCTTCTCCATCATTTTACTGCGGTGGGTGTAAACCGTGCTGACGCTGATGACCAGGGATTCGGCGATTTCCTTGTTGCTGTACCCCTTGACCAGGAGCTGCATGATCTCTTTTTCCCGCGGGCTCAGGGGGGTCTTCCCATCCTGGGCGACCCCGGTGAGCTCGAGATATTCCTGAACCAGCCGGCCGGCCACCGACGGATAGAGAAAGACCTCGCCCCGGGCGACGACGCGGATGGCGTGGATGAGCTCCTCGGTCTCCGCCCCTTTTATCAGGTAGCCGGAAGCCCCAACCCGGAGCATCTCGAACAGGTACTCCTCGGTGCGGTGCATTGTCAGGACCAGGACGCTTGTATCGGGGCAGCGGGCTTTGATGAGACCGGTGGCTTCCAGCCCGTCCAGCTCCGGCATGGCGATGTCCATGAGCACGACATCCGGGCAGGCCTGCTCGACCAGGGCGACGGCTTCCCGGCCGTTCACCGCCTCGCCGACCACCTCGATGTCGGTTTCAATTTCCAGCAGCAGGCGGATCCCCGCCCGGACGATGGTATGGTCGTCGGCGATTAAAACGCGAATGGGTTCAGTCACAATCGACCTCGGGTAATGGAATATAAAACTGGATCTGGGTGCCGTGACCCGGCCTGGAGTCGATCTCCATGGCGCCGCTGCACTGGGCCGCCCGCTCGCGCATGCCCAGCAGACCGAGCCCGCGCGGGCTGCTGCCGTCGAGGTTGATCGAGCTCAGATCAAACCCGCGGCCGTCATCGCGGACCCGCCCCGCAATCGTGTGGTCGTGGCAGGTGAGGGAAACCTCGATCTGCGTGGCGCCGGCATGGCGGACGGCGTTGTTCAGGGCCTCCTGAAAGATGCGGAAGCAGGCTGTTTCGATTTCCGGCGGCAGCCGGTCGGGCAGCCCATCCGCCTCGACGGAAAACCGCAGATCGTTGGACCGGGTGAGCCGGTTGGCCAGGGCTTTAAGAGTGGGCACCAGGCCGAGATCGTCGAGTGAGGACGGCCGCAGATCGAGGATGAGCTCGTACATCTGGCCGGTGGTCATGTTGATGAGCGGCTGTATCCGTTCCAGCTGTTCGAGGGCGCGAGCGGGATCTTTTTCCATGAGGCGGCGCAGCCCCTCGAACTGCAGGGCCAGCGCCCCGAGGGATTGGCCGAGTTCGTCGTGGATTTCCCGGGCGACCCGTTTTCGCTCATTTTCCTGGGCGTCGATCAACCCCTTCAGCAGCTCGCCGCGCTGGATATTCTGCTGTCTGAGGCGGTCAGAAAGCAGATCATTTTCTTTCTGCCGCCGATCGATTTTCTCGGCCATCTCGTCGAATGCACCGGTCAAACGAGCGATTTCATCCGAGCCCCGATCGGAGATTGAGACGGTCTGGACTCCCTGGCCGAAGCGGCTCATGGCCAGGGCCAGCCGCTGCAGGCGGCTGAAGACCGTGCGGTCGAGCACCAGGTTGACGACGACGATCACGACCAGCACGGTCAGGGACCACCAGAGCAGGTTTTCCAGGAGGTCCCTTTCCAGGGCGGCCATGGCCGGCGCCACCGAGATATCGGTCAGCAGCAGGCCGATCAGCCGCTCTTCGGGGTCGTGGCATTCCGAGCAGGCCGGGCTGTTCTCCAGCGGGTGCATACTCCGGAAGACCCGCTCATTGCGGTTGTTGACGACGATGACACTGCTCGGCCGTTCTTCTGCCGGCAGGCGGTGGCAGGGCTGGCAGTCCGCCTCGTGATTGTCGAGGATGGTGCCGAGGCTCTCGGCCCCGGGGGCAAAAATGATCTCGCCCTCGTTGTCCAGGATGTAGAGGGCCTGGAATTCTTCCCGGCGGCCGAGGGTGTCCAGCATCTCCTGGACCCCCCGCAGATCGTTTTCGAGCATTTGGTGCAGCAGGTTGTCCTCGACGATCTGGGCGGAGTAGGAGGCGAAAAGTGACAGGTTTTCCAGGAGGACCTGGCGCTGGCGAATGTACTCCGCGCCGGTGAAGATGCCAAGGAGGATCACCAGCGGTAGAGCCACGCCGATGGTCACCTTGATACGCAGACTGGAATCGGCCAGCTGCTGCTGCCACCAGCGGTTTAAATGAAAAGATCGCTTTGTGCCTGCCGAACCGGGCATCTACCTGCCCCTGCTGAAGATCGAGACTGTCGACGGGCTGCCGGAGCCGGCGCACGCACCGGCTCCCCGGCACCCCGCATCGCGCGATTGAATTCCGCCCAGGTTTTTTCTTTCCCGCTGGCGGTCAACCAATCATAAGAGATTTAAACAGGCAAAACAAGGCCGGCTCGATCGGGCCGGCCGCCGCTCAGATGACATTAAACTCACGCACCAGCTCTTCCGCACGGAAGCGGTCGTGGGCGAGTGTCGAAATATCCACACTGGACGTCCGGCCATCCAAAATGAGCTCCGCCACCAGTTTGCCGGCAATGGGGCCGTGCATGAAGCCGTGTCCGGAGAAGCCCGTGACGGCGTAGTAGCCGGCCAGCTGCGGCGCCGGCCCGATAATCGGGTGGGCGTCGGGAGTGACTTCGTACAGTCCGGCCCAGTGGGCGACCCGCCCTGCTTTTTCGAGCAGCGGGAGCCGCTCTACCGCGTGGGCCATATGCTCCAGCTCCCAAACCTCGTCGACGCTTTCGTCAAATCCCGGTTTCTCCCGGAGATTGGACATGCCGGTGAGAATCCCTTCCCCTTCCCGGTGAAAATAGAGATGGCGGGCGAAGTCGATGACGAAGGGAAAATCGGGGGGAATCTCTGGCAGCGGGGTGGTCGTCAGCATCTGCCGGCGGAGCGGTGTGACCGGGAGGGGCAGCCTGACCATGTCGCCGATGAGCGAGGCCCAGGGGCCGGCCGCGTTGACGACCGTCTCGCAGGCGATCGTCCCCCGCGGCGTGCGCACGCCGGTGATCCGGCCGCCGGCCGTGTCGATGCCGATCACCGGTGTGTCGTTCAGGGCCCGCGCGCCGAGCCGGCGGGCGGCGCGAATGTAGCCGTAGACGACCCCGTTGGGATCGCACAGCCCTTCGCCGCCGTGGAAAGTGCCGGCCAGGACGTCATCCGCCCGCAGCTGGGGCACCCGCCGCCGCACTTCGTCCCCGGTCAGCCATTCCGTCTCGACCCCCAGCCGGCGCTGGAGGGCCACATTCCGCTCAAAAAGAGCCACGTCTTTTTCGCTGGTCAGCAGAAACAGATAGCCGCAGAGATTCAGATCGATGTCCTGGCCGATTTCCTCCTCGAAGGCGATCAGCATCGGCAGGCTGGCCTGGGAGAGGCGGACATTGATTTCGGTGCTGAACTGGTAGCGGATCCCCCCGGCGCATTTGCCCGTGGCTCCCTGCCCGAAAAACGGCTGTTTTTCGAGCAGGACGACCTCCCGGCAGCCGCGGGCCGCCAGGTGATACGCTGTGCTGGCTCCCATGACGCCGCCGCCAATGATGACGACATCAGCGCGAGCTGGATAACTGGTCATGAGCAGAGACTCCTGGAGTCAGGGGTGGCCGCCGCTGTGCCGCCGCGGCCACCCCAATCTGGTTGTTATCGGTGTGGACACCTCCATTTTATGCAAAACGGCCGCAAAGCCCATCATTAAGGGCCTACTTTTCCATTATCAGCCCATTGATTGAGCTGGGCTTCGAATTCGGCCAGGGAGGCGCCGGTCACCCTTCCCGGAATAGCCCGGCCGTGGTCGTCATAGGCGGTATGCACGACATCGCTCTGCGCGAAGGTGGTGTGCCCGCCCTGCTCGATCAGCAGGCGGCCGTTGAAGAGCACCTGATCAAACTCGGCTCCGGCGATTTCTGAAGCCGACGGCGGGATGGCAGTCAGCGGTGCCAGGGCCAGGAGGTAGCGCTGATTGAGCTCATAAAGCGGGTCGTGATCCATGATCATCATGACCAGGCCCGGTCTCGGATCCCCGCCGCAGCGGCCGTTCTCATCAGTCAACCCGGTATCCCACTGGTAGATAGTGCGAATCTGGTTGGGAGCCAGCTCGCCTTTGTATACGGTTTCGATCGCCACGGTGACCAGGTGGGCCGGCTTGCAGATAGTTTTTTCGGGGTTGGCGAAATAATCCGGTCCCTGTTTGACGGCCACCACCCGGGCCTGGACGACGTCCCGTGCCTGGTGAAACGCCTCTTCAAAGCTCATGGGCGCTCCTTCGGCCACTTCGACTATGACGACGATCAGCGGATAGCTGGCTTCACTTTTCCCCCCGGCGAACTGCGGGCCGAGGACCGATTCGAGCAGGGTGAGCATCTCCAGGTTGTCGCCGATGTAAGTGACGATCAGCCGGCCGGACCGGTAAAAATGAGGGGTGGCGATCCAGTCGATCATGGAAACTGTCCGCTGCGCCGGATTGGCTGGATCCGGCATGACGATCTGGCTGCCGTCCGGTGAGACAAAGCCGGCCTCCCGGGCGGCGGCAGCCGGGTCGGGGTAGGTATAGATCTGCAGGTCCTCCCCATTGACGCGCAGCAGGGAGGGGCGGCCGGTCAGGTCGGCGGCGGTGAAGGTGCCGGCCGCGGCTGCCTCGGCGCCGGCCGCCTGGAGCGCGGCGATCAGCCCTGCTTCGGTGAGGGCATCGTCGGCGCCGAACGATTCCGGCCCGGCCGGGGTGGGGGCGCAGGCCGCTGCCAGAAGACTGAACAGCAGCACGGCCAGGAAGATTTTGATGCTGAATTGAAGGCGAAGATGCCAGTTCATGTTTCCTCGGCGGTGGGTCCCTCAGCTGGATGGACGGCGAGACAGCCGGTCGGTGGCGGTGCGGGGGCGGAAGTCAACCGGTCTGGTCACCGGCAGGGGTGACCTGCTGCTAAAACGATAGACCGATCGAATTGGTTCCCGCGCGGGGGCGGATGGCGAGGGAGAACGAAAAAAGCGATCCTATCATTCGCGGATGGGATGACTTTCCGGCGGCAGCGGCCGCGATCGCTCACGTCAGAAAATCAGGCCGGCGATTAACGGCCTCCGATGGGGACCGGGGGCTCAGATCGACACTTTGGGAATCTTGAGCACCTGCCCTTCCTTAATCTTATCCGGGTTGGGAACCTTGTTGGCTTTGGCGATTCCGGCGATCAGGGTGTCATACGAAGCGAGCCCTTTGCCGTAGTGTTTCTGGGCGATTTTGAACAGGGTGTCCCCGCGTTTGACGACGTAGGTCGTCCATTCGGTCGGCGGCGGGCCGACCGTGGCCGGGAGAATCAGGATCTGCCCTTCCTTGATGCGGTCGGGGTTGGTGATTTCCGGATTGGCCTGCAGGAACTTTTCGACCGTCGTGCCGTGGGCCTTGGCAATTTTCGTCAGGGTATCCCCTCTCTTGACAGTATACGACATGATGGACATGCGAATCCTCCATTGCGTGCGCCGGGCAGCGCTGCCGGGGGACAGCCTGCCGGTCCTGGTTTCCAGGGGAGAGCATTGCAGACTGGCGTGGTGGATATTCAGTTTCTCAACAGCAACATTGATAGAGGACTGGCCGGGATGTGGGCTGGTATGGTGTGCGGGCTCTGCACCTGGATCAGCGGCCGCTGCCGGACCGGGATCTGGTAAGAGGACATGATAGCATAAAGTGGGGGGAAATTGAATCCAGAGATGCCTTTTCTGGTTCGTTTGAATCCTGGCCGGATTGAAAAAGGATCTGCCTAAGAGCGGGCAGATCCTTTTATTAGGGCGCGTGACCGGCCAGGCCGGCAGAACGCCTACAAAAATTCCCAGTAATCCGGCGAGCGCCATAGACTCGACAGCAGCAGCTCCCGGATGGCGATCAGCTCTTTCGGCAGCCGGTCGTAGAGCTTGACGAACAGGGATTCGTGCGAGGAAACCTCCTGCTTCCACTTTTCGACGTCGACCGACATCGCCGCCTGGAACTGCTCGTGGGTGATCGGCGACCCGCGCCAGTCAAAATCGACATAGCGGGGCATCCAGCCGACCGGGCTTTCGATGGCCACCGCCCGGCCGTGGGCCCGCTCGACGATCCACTTGAGGACCCGCATGTTGTCGCCGAAGCCCGGCCAGAGCCAGTTGCCGTCGGCATCCTTGCGGAACCAGTTGACACAGAAGATGCGCGGCGGGTTGGGCAGCTCCCGGCCGAACTGGAGCCAGTGGTTGAAATAGCTGGCCATGTGGTAGCCGGCGAAGGGGAGCATGGCCATCGGATCGCGCCGCACCTGCCCCACGGCCGCCGTGGCCGCGGCCGTCGTCTCGGAGCCCATCGTCGCCCCGGCATAGACGCCGTAGGCCCAGTTGAACGCCTGGTAGACGAGCGGGACGGTGTCGGCCCGCCGGCCGCCAAAGATAATGGCCTCGATCGGCACCCCCTCCGGATTCTCCCACTCGGGGTCGATCACGGGACACTGGCTGGCCGGGGCGGTGAAGCGGGCGTTGGGATGGGCCGCCTTGCGGCCGGAATCCGGGGTCCAGGGCTGGCCGAGCCAGTCAATAGCCGCGGCCGGGGGCTCGTCAGTCATCCCCTCCCACCAGACATCCCCTTCCGGCGTCAGGGCGACGTTGGTGAAGATGGCGTTCCGGCTGCAGGCTTCCATGGCGCTGCCGTTGGTCTTGTAGGAGGTGCCCGGCGCGACCCCAAAGAAGCCGGTCTCCGGGTTGATCGCCCGCAGCTCCCCCTTCTCGTTCGGCTTGAGCCAGGCGATGTCGTCGCCGATCGTCGTCACTTTCCACCCTTTCATTTCAGCCGGGGGGACCAGCATGGCGAAATTGGTCTTGCCGCAGGCGCTGGGGAAAGCGGCCGCCACATAGGTTTTTTCGCCGTTGGGGTCTTCCGCGCCGAGGATCAGCATGTGCTCGGCCAGCCATCCCTCGTCCAGGGCGATCTTGGAGGCGATCCGCAGGGCCAGGCACTTTTTGCCCAGCAGGGCGTTGCCGCCGTAGCCGCTGCCGAAGGACCAGATCGACCGCTCCTCCGGGAAATGGACGATGTATTTTTCGGTGGCGTTGCACGGCCAGGGCACATCCGCCTGCCCCCGGGCGAGCGGGGCGCCGACCGAGTGCATGCAGGGCACAAATTCCCCGTCTTCGCCGAGGACATCCCAGACGGCCAGGCCGACGCGGGCCATGATGTGCATGTTGGCCACGACATAGGCCGAGTCGGTGATCTCGATGCCGATCTGGGCGATCGGGGAGCTGAGTGGTCCCATGCTGAACGGAATGACGTACATCGTCCGCCCGCGCATGCAGCCGTCGAACAGCTGGTCGAGCGTGGCATGCATCTCTTTCGGGTCGATCCAGTTGTTGGTCGGGCCGGCGTCCGCCTTGCTCACGCTGCAGATGTAGGTGCGGTCCTCCACCCGGGCCACGTCGCTCGGATCGGATCGGGCCAGGAAGCTGTTGGGACGCAGCTTTTCATTGAGCTTGATAAAGGTGCCGGAGTCGACCAGGGTCTGACAGACCGACCGGTATTCTTCGGCGGAACCGTCGCAAAAGTAGACCTGGTCCGGCCGGCAGAGCACGACCATCTCCTTGACCCAGGCCTGGACTTCTTCGTGTTTTAAGTTCTCAGGGAAGTTCATCGGTTTCTCCGTCATGAGCCAGTTTGTGGGGAGCTGGCGCATTTTGAGCCAATCTTACCATGATTTGCCATGCCGTCAGCATGACATTCGTCGTCATTTGGACGGGTCAAAGGGGCCAAAAAAGGGGAATGAGCAGCACGGCCAGGAGGATGACCACCAGGGTCAGGGGCAGGCCGACTTTGATGTAGTCGCTGAAGCGGTAGCCGCCGGGCCCCATGACCAGGACGTTGGCCGGGTGGCTGACCGGGCTCAGCATACTCGAGGCGGCCGCCAGGGCCAGGGCGATCATGAAGGTGTGGGGAGAAGCGCCGAGTCCGGCCGCCGCCTGCAGCCCGATCGGGGCCATGAGGACGACGACGACCGCGCTGGGGATGAGCTGCCCCAGCAGGTGGGTCAGCAGGAAGAGTCCGAAGAGGACAGCCCCTCCCCCGTAGCTACCGAGGAGGGCGATCAGGCTGTTGGCGATCAGGGCGGCCGTCTGGCTGGTTTCCATGGCGATCCCGAGAGGGAGCATGCCGCCGATCAGAAAGACCGCCTTCCACTCGATATTCCGGTAGGCCTCGTCCATCGTCAGGCAGCCGGTGACGACCATGAGGGCGGCGCCGATGACGGCGGCGATGGCCAGCGTGAGCCAGTTCAGCAGGACGGGCACCATGACGAGGACCAGGATGGCCAGCGCCAGCCAGGCCTTGTGGCGGCGGGGCGGGGGCTTGACGTCCATTTCCAGCACGATGAAATTCGGATCGGAGGCCACGACAGGCCAGGCCGAGCGCGGGCCGTAGAGCAGCAGGCCGTCCCCCATGTGCAGCGGGCGGTCCCGCACCCGGTTGCGGTGGGCCCGGCCGCCGCGCCAGATGGCCACGGCGGTCAGCCCGTACTTCTGGCGGAAATGGAGCTCGCGCAAGGTTTTTCCTTCAATCGTGGCGTAGGGGGAGAGGGTCGCCTCGACGAAGCCGACTTTTTCCGTTTCGAGGGCGAACGAGGACAGGGGAGTCTCGTCGATTTCCAGGGTGGCCACGTTCGACCAGGCGGCCAGGCTCTCCCGGCCGATGTGGGCCAGCAGCACGTCGTCCGCCTGGAGTGGTTCGTTCCGGGCCGGGATCCCGCCGAGCTGCTCGCCGTCCAGGCGTCCCAGGATCGTCAGGTCGGCGCTGTCACCCAGGTGGGTTTCGGCCAGCGTTTTGCCGACCAGGGAGGAGCCGGCCGGAATCTGCACCCGCACCAGCTCCGCCAGGTAGGCCAGGGCGGCCGGCGGCGGTTCGCTGACATCAAATTCGGTCTGGCCGGCCAGGGCCTCGACGCGGCCGGCCGTCCCGAGCACGACCAGCCGGTCGCCGGCATGCAGAACCGCTTCCCCCAGGTTTTCTTTTTCGACATGGGCATTGCGCAGCAGGGCCAGCACATTGAGGCCGAACTCGCGCCGCAGGCCGGCCCTGGCCAGGGTCTGGCCATCCAGCCTGGAGCCGGGCCGGACGGTCAGCTGTGCCATGCCCAATCCGGCAGCCGCCATCTGCTCGGCCGGCATCGCGGCCGGGAAAATGCTGAGAAGCCGCCGCTGGCGGATTTCGTCGAGCCGGGTCGCCTTGCCGACGACGAGCAGCCGGTCATCCGCTTCGAGGACCAGGTTGGGGTCGGGGGCCAGATGGGCCTGCCCCCGGCGCAGGATGCCGATCACGTTCAGGCCGAGCAGCCCGCCCAGCCGGCTCTCGGCCAGAGTGCGGCCGGCGAGGGCTGAGCCGGCTGGCACCCGCAGCACCTGCAGCCGTTCGTTGAGATTGTAGAAGGCGGACAGGTCGCGGGTGCGGGCCGCCTGGTCGGGCGCCTGCCGGGGGGGGAGGAGGTGACGGCCGATAAAGACCATGAAGGCCGTCCCGGCCAGCATGACCGGCACGCCGACCGGGGAAAAATCGAAAAGGTTGAAGGGAGTCAAGCCGTTCTCCCGCAGGGTTTCGCTGACGAGCAGGTTGGTCGAGGTGCCGACGAGCGTGGTCAGCCCGCCGAGGAGACTGGCGTAGGCGAGCGGGATCAGGAGCCGGGAGGGGGGATGGCCGGTCTTGCGGGCGACGACGATGACCACCGGCAGGAGCAGGGCGACAACGCTGACGCTGTTCATGAAGGCGGACAGGAGAGCGGCCGCGAGCATGATGACGGTCAGCAGCCCGGCTTCACTGCGGCCGGCCAGCCGCATGACCAGCGCCCCCAGCTGGTCGGCGACCCCGGTCACGGCCAGGCCGCCGCTGATGATGAACATGGCCCAGATGGCGATGACGGCCGGGCTGCTGAAGCCGGAAAGGGCTTCGGCCGGCGAGACCAGGCCGGAGACCGCCAGGGTGCTCAGGACGAGCAGGGCCACCAGGTCGGGGCGCAGCAGATCGGTGACGAAAGAAAAGACTGCCAGGGCTAGGATGAGCAGGATCAGGCCGATTTCAAAGGTCATGGGGGCTCGTTTCCGCGCGTGTTCGGGATGTTTCCCCCAAATTGTAAGCCGTCCCGCCGATCCTGGCGAAGATCACGACCGGCCGGGGGGCTCGTTCAGCAGGCGGCGGCCAAGGGCGAAGGCCCAGAACGGATAGCCGATGTAAAGCCCGGCCAGGACGTGCAGCAGCACTCCTCCGGGCAGGATGCCTGTCTGCCGGTCGAGCTCCCAGATCAGGACGAACCAGGCCAGGACGACGAGAAAGGCGGGGACGACCAGCCAGATCTGCGTGGTGAAGGGGAGCACACCGGCGACCAGCAGAGCCTGGAGCACCACGACGGCGGCTATCCCGGCCACCCCCAGCACGGCCGCCGCCGCGCTCAGGGGAGGATTGTAGCGGTGCACGATCCGGTGGAGGGCCACGAGGATCGGCAGGAGCAGCGCGTAGTGAATGATTACCATCACGTCGTTGAGCGGGCCGAAAATGCCGCCGATCGAAAAAAAGATGACGAGAAAGGCGATGCCGAAGATCGAGGCGATGCCGCTGGCGTAGGCGCAGCGGCCGGCCAGCCGCAGCAGGGCGGCCGGCGGCCCCGCGATGGGGGTGGCGTGGACTGGCGATGGCTGGGTCATGGTGGAATCTCCGATCGGATGGGCGGCCGGCCCTACTCGAGCCCGGTGCTGTCGGGCGGCGCCAGCGAAACCCGGGACGAGACGAGGTGCAGGTCCCGCCGGGGGAACGGAATGCTGATGCCGGCCTCGTTCAGGGCCTTGTAGAGGGCGGTGTTCATCTTATCGATGACGCGCCGGGTCTCGACGTAGTGTTCGATCCAGCAGCGCACACGGAAAATCAGGGCGGAGTCGCCAAATTCGAGAAAGAGGGCCTCGATGCGCTCGTTGGGCATAACCCAGGGCTCGGCCCGAATCGCCTCGATCATTATCCGGCGGGCGACGTCGATGTCGGTGCCGTAGGCGATGCCGACGTGGGTTTCCACCCGGTAGCGGCTCGAGGGCACGGAGTAGTTGACAATCAGCCCCTTGCCGATGACCGCGTTAGGCACGGTGACCATCCGGTTGTCCCGGGTGCGGATGCGGGTGCTGCGCAGGCCGATTTCGACGACATCCCCCCAGGTGTCGATCTCCAGCAGCTCGACCCGATCGCCGACCTTGAAGGGCTGGTCGATCATGATGCTGAGGCCGGCGAAGAGGTTGCCCAGGGTATCCTGGGCGGCCAGGGCGACGGCCAGTGAGCCGATCCCGAGCGAGGCGACGAGGGCGCTGACCTCGATGCCGAAGCGGCCGAGGAGGGTGATGACGACGACGACGATCAGGGTCAGCAGGGCCAGACGGCGGAAGAGGGTCAGGAAGCGATCGTCGATCTCCGATTCGGTGTGTTGGGCGATTTCATTCCCGTACCAGCGGAAGAGGCCGTCGACGAGCCGGTAGAGGAAGAGGAAGGCAATCCCCCAGTAGACGACGAAAAAGGCCGGGTCGAGCACGTTCCACCAGCCGGCCGGCACGTCGCCGAACTGGCGCAGGGCCAGGTTAATCGCCAGGACGATGATCGCGGCTCGCGCCGGGAACTGGAGGGCGGCCAGGAAGATATTGTCGAGGGTGGTCCGGGTCTGCTGGCTGAGCCGCCGGGCGGTGCCGTTGAGGAGGCGGCCGGCCAGGAAGGCGAGGAGCAGCCCGGCGGCGAGGATGCCGGCGGCGGTGATCGTCTCGATCCAGATAGTGGGCATTTCGGTACCCTCCGCGGGTGGCTGGCTGGGTTGGGTATAGGGTAGCATGGATGGGGGTGGGGTTCAATGG
>JBFFZG010000030.1:0-25351 GCA_041568735.1 Promineifilaceae bacterium (SeqCode) | reverse complement strand
GGTTCGTAAACCTCTAGGGGCGGAGCTCCGGATCTGGCCCACCCTCCGATAATGGGATCGATAAGCCGCCAGGAAGTTTCAATCCCATCGCTTCGTGTAAATAAAGAAGCATCTCCGTGCAGGGCATCGAGAACCAGGCGCTCGTACGCATCGGGCAGGACAACATCCGGAATAGAGTCCTTAAAATGGCTGAGAAGAGCCTGTCAGCGATAGCGTTTCAAAACCTCCCGGGAAACGACCATCTTGTGCACCTCATCCGGCCCATCGTAGATACGGGCTCCCCGTTCATGCCGGTACCAGAAGGAAAGCGGTGTATCTTCGGTCGTGCCCAGGGCGCCATGAACCTGGATCGCCCGGTCGAGCACTTTTAGCATGATGTCGGCCACGTAAAATTTGATCGTCGATATCTCCACGCGAGCGTGATGGGCACCACCGGCGTCAATTTTGTGGGCGGTTTCCAGCACCATCAGCCGGGCGGCGTTGATTTCCGCGCGGCTCTCCGCGATCCAGTACTGAATCGACTGCTGATCGGCCAGGGTCCGGCCGGGAGCAACCTCCCGCTCGACCGCCCGCCGGCACATCAGATCGAGCGCCCGCTCGGAAATGCCGATCCAGCGCATGCAGTGGTGAATCCGGCCGGGTCCCAGCCGCTCCTGGGCGATGGCGAACCCCGCCCCCTCCGGCCCAAGCAGGTGGTCGACCGGCACCCGCACATTTTCGTACAGGATCTCGCTGTGGCTGTGGTGATCGGTCCCGACGTCCCCCATGATTGGAATGCGGCGAACCTCCACGAAACCCGGGGCATCCGTGGGCACGATGAGCATGCTGGCCCGCTGGTGTCTGCTGGGCGCATCCGGATTGGTGACCGCCATGACGATGGCGAAGGCGGCGTTGTGCGCGGCCGTCGTGAACCATTTGTGGCCGTTAATCACGTAGGTATCCCCGTCGCGCACGGCCGTCGTCTCCAGCCAGGTCGGATTCGATCCGGCTCGACCCGGTTCGGTCATGGAAAAGCAGCTGCGAATCCGCCCTTCGGCGACCGGCCGCAAATAGGTTTCCTTCTGAGCCGGCGTGCCGAACATCATCAGGATTTCCATGTTGCCGATATCCGGCGCCTGCACGTTAAACACGTAATGACCGACAGGAGAATGGGCCAGGATCTCGCTGATGTGAGCAAATTCGGTCAGCGACAGTCCCATGCCTCCCCAATCGGCCGGGAGCGCCGGTGCCCACAGGCCGAGCTGCCTGACCTGCTCCCGCTTTTCTCTCAGGGCCGGCAGCACCGCTGCAAAACCGTCGTGCAGCAGGGTGGATTCGAGCGGAATGAGTTCGTCGTAAACGAAAGCGCGCACGCGCTGGACCAATTCCTGAATATGGGTTGGAACGTTAAAATCCATGAGAGTTTCATCCGGCGACCCGGCGCTGCAGCCGGGCCGCATTGGGTTGGATCTCCCCTCTTGGCAACAGCCGTTGGAGACCCGCTGGTTAAATGTTGGTGCCGATCTTCTGACCTCCGTCGACGAGCATGACCGTACCTGTCGTGAAGCTGGAGGCGGCCGATGCCAGGTAAAGGGCGATGCCGGACAACTCCTCGGGCCCGGCCATCCGGCCCTGCGGAATCGTCTTCACGACCGCCCGGTGCATCTGCTCATTCCCCCAGATCGCCTTGCTGAACTGGGTTTTAATAAATCCCGGGGCGATCGTGTTTACCTGGATGTTAAACGGGGCCAGCTCCGCCGCCAGCACCTGGGTCAGCATGATAACAGCCGCCTTGCTGACACAGTAAACTCCCATCATCAGCTGCGGCTCCAGTCCCGCGATGGAAGCCATGTTGATGATTTTACCGCCGCCCCGCTCTCTCATGCTCGGCAGGCAGGCTTTGGCCGTGCGGAAATAGCCCTTAACATTGACGTCGAGAATTTTTTCCCAGTGACTTTCCTCGGCCGTCATGATCGGCCCAAAGTGAGGATTGGTCGCGGCATTGTTGACGAGAATATCGATCCCCCCGAACCGCTCGATTCCAGCATCGACGACAGCCTGCACCGCTCCGGCATCGCCGGTATGGGCCGCCATCGCCAGGGCCTCACCGCCCCGGGCGGCGATGTCGGCCGCCACCCGGTCCAGCTCCGCCTGCTTGCGGCTCGCCAGAATTACCTGCGCCCCCGCCCCGGCATACGCATGGGCGATCGCCTCGCCAATCCCGCGGGAGCCCCCGGTGATCAGCGCCACTTTTCCGGTCAAATCAAATAAATCGCCCATTCGTCACGCCTCCGCAGTCGCCATTCTCGTGGGTTGCCACCCAGTTTAGTTTAATGCGGTTTTCTAAAAAGGGAAACAAAAAACCCCGGCCGCCAGGGTCGGGGTTTTTTCAGCAGTCTTCTCATCAGCCGGCCGGGTGCCGGTCGATGCCTAACGCGCCATGCGCCAGCGCTCGGCCTCGCGCTCGATCTGGTTGGTCCAGTGAATTCCGCGGGTGTGGGTAACCTGCTCGACGACGGCGTGAACGCCAAAATACTCATAAAAAATTCCGCGCACCCGATCGACATCAAACGGGCGGCAGGAAAATACATCGATAAACGCTTCCTGCAGGGACGGATAGGTATGAATGGCCGCGTGGGATTCGTAGAGAATCACGACCCCGGACTTACCGGCTTTTTCAGGAGTGCCCCCCTCTTCCCCGACGAGTGGTCCGGCAAGAACCCGCATCCCCAGTCGACCGACCAGGTCGACCAGGAAAGATGAAACAAGGTCGCGGTCGTCTAAAGCCGCCGCTTCCTGAATCTGATTCAACCGCAGCATCAAGTGCAATCCGTAGACATCTTCCATTCTGATCTTATTTTTGACCTCTCCATTTTGAATTTTGGACACAAAAAGAACCGGCCGCATGGCAGCCGGTCGCCCAAAATCATAGCAGATTAAATACGATTTGGAATACGTCAAATAGCGGAGATATCTGGCCGACAACGCCTTTCAGAATAATGAAAACTCCGCCGGGTCGACCCGGCCGGCCTGGTGCATCAGCACGGCGTTCATGACCTCGATCGCCATGCGGGATTCCAGGGTAACCCCGGCGCGCACCCCCACGCAGGGATCATGCCGTCCTTTGCGCAGCTCAAAATCGATCTCTTCCAGATTTTTGCGCACCGACTGCTGGGGGATGCTGATAGTCGACGTCGGTTTAAAGGAAACCCGGGCCGTCAGGGGCATGCCGGTCGTCATGCCGCCGATTAAACCACCATGGCTGTTGGCCTGGTACCCGGCACGCCGGATCGGATCGTTGTTTTCACTCCCCCGGCGCCCGACAACATCGATTCCAGCGCCGATCTCGCAGCCCTGGACGGCGTGGAGCCCACCCAGACTCCCCATCAGCCGCACTTTCAGGCTGTGATAGAGCGGCTCACCCAGGAGCGGCGGTACATTCAGGGCGATGACTTCGACCTGAGCCCCGATGGAATCCCCCTGGATCCGGGTTCGCTTGATCAGGTCGCCGGCGGCCGCCGCGAAATCGGCGTCGAGGCTGTGAATTTCCGCTTTCGCCAGGGCGCTTTCTACCCGCGCGATTTCGGCGGCCGGAACCTGCTGGGGGGTTTCCTGGCCGAGGAAAGTGTCGAAATGCGCCGCCAGGCTCCACCCGGCTTTTAACTCTCCGACCTGGCAGATGGATGAGAGGAACACCGTGCCAAACATCTCCCGCAGATACAGGCGGGCGACGGAACCGCCGATCACATCGGAGATGGTCGAGCGGTAGCTCGAACGGCCGCCGCCGCGATAATCGACAAATCCGCGGGACTTGGCGTATTTGACCAGATCGGTGTGCCCCGGCCGCACTTCGCCTTCCGGTCCGGCAAACTGCTCGTAATGGCGCGGCCGGTTGCTGACTGAAAGCACAATCGCCGCGAGGGGCTCACCCGTCGTGAAGCCGGTGTCGTACGAAGCGGCCGCAAACGACTGCCCGTCGATCGTCACCTGCACTTCAGGGCCGCCCAGGAGGGCATCGGAGTCTTCATGGTAAAAAAGGCCGCCGAGAAAAACGACCTGGTCTTTCTCATTGCGCGGCGTTCCGTGCCGGCTGCTGCCCGGCCGACGGCGATCCAGGTAGTGCTGCACCGCTTTCCGTGAAAGGCGCAGCCCCGGTGGACAGCCAAAGACGATGGTTGTGATCCCGGGTCCATGGGATTCACCCGCCCCGGCAACACCAAACAGAGGACCACCTAAAATTTCCAATCGAATTCTCCCATCCTACTGGCGGGCGGCGGGCGGATTGTCCGGCTCCAACAGCTTCCGGCATTTTCAGCCACAGCCGCACCCGAAAGACCCGTAAGACCTGGCCTGAACCTACATTTTAACCCAATTCACCCCGGCCACGATGGGTTTTTTTATTTCCGACCGATCAGACCGGCCGGAATCCGGTCGAGTGCGTCAGCGAAGGATCAGCGGATCGAGCAGCACATGGTCCGTTTCGTCGACACTCAGGCGAATCCCGCTTTCGGCCAGATAAAGGCCGATCTCCAGCGGATACCTCCCCGGAGCCAGCTCTCCTTTCGGTATGGTGTAACGGTCTTCGACCACCTCGCCGGCCAGCCAGCCACCGGTCGCTTTTTGGCCGGCCAGTGGCATCTGATCGAGCTGCCAGGCGCAGCACGAGCCGTCGGGCCGCAGGAGATGGACGAAAATCGTATAATCGGCCGCCGGCGCTTCGATCGCCTGCCAGACCAGCGTCAGGTTCCATTCGTCTTCGCTTTCCGCCAGGTTGTAGCCCGCCAGGCGGATTTCCCCCCCAAAGGCCGCATCAACCCGCTTCCCCAGCGGCGGCAGCTCAAAAGCGCGCTCGCTCGCTATGACCCGCAGCGGCTGGAGGGGGAATTTCTGCAGGTTTTTTCCATCCGGTCCCAGAACTCGAAGCTGCAGCCGGTAATCTCCGGCCGGCAGTGTGTGCGGAATAGTCAGGAGCTGGCGATCGATGACGAATCGGGCCGGTCCCCACCGATCGAACGGAAAAGTACCGTAGGCCGGCTGGGTATCGGCCAGGATGATGCCGGTATTGTCCGGGCGCAGCAGCTCGTAGCGGGCGATCAATCGGGGCTGGGCTGCCGTCGCCCACCACCAGATCCCCACACCCAGCCGCTCGCCGGTCTGAACCTCCGCCGGGAACGGCTCATAACCCAGAACCTCAAGATCGGGACGAATCGCGATCCGTTCTCCCCTGGGGGCCCGCGGCTTCCTATCCGGGGGCGGACCGGCCAGCACCGGAACGGCTTCGATGATCAGGGCGGTCCCGCCGTAGCGGCCGGCGGCGTCGAAGCGGGCCACCTGCTGCCCGCTGGCCGGTTCGAACCAGCCGACCTTGACCCGGTAAAAGCCGGGCGGCATACCCGCCGGCAGGGGAATTTCGAATCGCTGCACGACCCGTTCGCCGGCCGACCACTGGCGGCTCGGATAGCCATCTGCCTCGATCTGGCTCCAGCGCACCCCCCATGAATCTTCGACGTGCACGAACGGCACGAGTTCGGCCGCCGGCCGCTCGAGAACGCGAGCGAAGACGGTCAGCGGCAGTCCGCCGCCCCCCGTGCCGGTGCCGATAGCGTAGCCGGAGACCTCGAGGGCATAGCCAAAATTGGCCTGCCGTGCCATGGGGGGCAAAACTTCTGGCGGCCGATCAAAGTGATAGAGCGTGAACAGTGGCCGGCCGTCCGGTCCCGCGGGTCCGGTTTCGACGCGGGCGGCCTGCAGCCAGGCGGCCGTCCACTCCGGCGCCGGGACGCTGTGGGGAAAGATCAGGGTCGCCGGCCGCTCCGGCGGAAACACGAGCGCCTGTCCCTCCGGCAGCCATTTGATCGCGTCGTAGGCGTGGGCCAGGGCGGCCACCGTCGGATGGCGGTCGAAGCGGGCGGCCAGAAAAACCTCCCCCGGCAGCTCGTTTTCGTTGAGGTAGGCCGCCAGCGCCGCCAGGTCGGCGTCGTTTTCGTAGAACAGATCGGCGCGGGTGGCCCAGATGGTGAAATATTCCCGGCCGGTCAGCCACCCCTGTCCCAGCAGGATGCCCCCCAGGACCAGGGCGGCGAAGCCCCCCAAAAAGAGGGTTCCCGGCATGCGGCCGGCGGATTCCCCCGGCCGAAACCAGCCGATAATCCCGTCGAGCCCGGCGGCCGGCCAGATCATGAGAAAAGGCAGCATGCCGATCGCCCGCAAATTGCTCGGCAGTATCTCATTGGTCGCCAGCGCCGTCGGCAGCAGCATGATCGGCGGGGCGGCCAGGAGCAGCAGGAGAGCCGAGCGTTCGACCGGTCGGCGGCTTCGCATCAGCCGGCCTGCCAGCAGACCGGCTCCGATGAGGAGCAGCGCAAACCAGAAGGCGTTGAAAAGCGGCATGCCGGGGAGATTAAAGCGCCAGTACGGATCACCGCGAAAGCCGACCATCAGCAGAGATCGGCCGATCCCCTCCCAGACGGTGAGCGCGGTTTCGTCGGGTGATACCTGCTGGATTCGAACCCAGAACGCATCCGGCCGGGCGGCAAAATAGAGGAGCAGCGGCAGCAAGACGATCCCCCCGATCCCAACCACGCCGGCCAGCGTCGGCAGGTAGCGGCGCATCAGAGACGGTTTCACCAGCAAAGGAATGGCCCCGACCAGCAGGACGATCGGAAACAGGCGGGCGGCCAGGTAGGTGTAGCCGGCCAACCCCAGAAACAGCCCCCCCAGGAAAAGCCCGACCCGCCGGCCGGCCGGCTCGCGGGCGCCAAGCCCGTGATAGAGAAAAATGACGGCCAGCGCCTGGAGCAGCGGCAGGGTGATGGCGCGGAAACCCAGGCGGCTGAAAACGAGATGCCAGAAGGAAACGGCCAGGAGACCGGCGGCGAATAGGGCAACCTGCCGTCTGCCAAGCAGGACGACACCCAGGCGATAGGTGGCGGCAATGGTCAGCAGGCCGGTGAAGGCGGCCGCCAGCCGCAGGGCCAGGATGCGCTCGCCGAGGAGGCGCACGAGACCGCCGGCGACGTAGAAAAAGAGCGGCTCCTTTCCGGTGTAGCTGGCGATAAAGACCGGCCGCTCCCCCCGCAGACCGATGTCCCCGGCCAGGATCAGATTCGCCGCTTCGTCGTAGTGGAGACCCGGGGGAATCCCCTCCAAAGCAACCAGCCGCAGCCCGGCCGCCACCAGCAGGCAGACTACCATCAACCCGACCGCGCTTTGTCTCGTCATGCCGAGATTTTAACTGAAGAAAGATCGAACGCGGAATAATCCCCCAACTCCCGTTCCCCCATTCCCCGTTCCCCGTTCTCCACAGGACCTATGTCCTACCCAAATGTGAATTATTTCACAAACGTAGGTTTTGCGTCATGTTAGCGTAGATTTAGCGTCGAGTTATGAAAAGAAGGAACCCCTATACTATCCTCAGGCTAACAGAATTTCTTCTCCTTAAGGTGGTCAAACACTTGGGGATGACAGGTGTTCATCACTGTTGGCAAGTAAACAATCTTCTTCTCCTCCTTTGACGAGAGCCAGGGTTTTCCTGGCTCTCAGTATTTTCCGGGAATGTGGTAAAATATCGCTCCAGAACGCGATGTTGATGCCACAAAAGCTCCCCCTCCTGCTGACAACAAGTATCTGGATTCTTTTCCTGGTGGCCTGTACCACCGGCCTTCCCCGCATCCAGGATTCATTCAGCGAAGCCACGCTCACCCCCCTGCCGACAACCGACCTTTCCACCCCCACACCCGTCCCCGGCGGCGCCGCGGAAGTCGGACAGACGTTTTACAAAGCGTGGGAGCGGCGGGATTACCTCGGCATGTACAGCCTGCTCTCCCCGCAGAGCCAGGCCCTGGTCACGAGCGACATCTTCGTCCGCGCCTACCAGCAGGCGATGAATACCGCCACCGTCCAGGAAGTCATCACCTCGCCCCAGGGCGCGAGTCAGGATGGCTCGCGCGCCACTTTTGTCGCCCGGGTCATCTGGCAGACAGCCCTCTTCGGCCCCATCGAGCGCCCCCACACCGCCAATCTCTCTTATAACGATGGCCGCTGGGGGATCGTCTGGGATGAGCGGCTCATCATGCCGGAGCTCGAGAACGGCAACACGCTCGTCCTCGATTACCGCGCCCCGGCCCGGGCCAATATCTACGACATCAACGGCAAAGCGCTCGCCTTCCAGGGAACGGCAATCTTGCTGGGGGTTATTCCCGGAAAAATCACCGATGAAGATGGGCTGCTGGGGCTGATCGGTCCGCTCCTCAATCTCTCCCCGGATGATCTGCGGCAGAAGTACGCCCGGGCCCAGCCGGACTGGTACGTTCCCCTGGGCGACATCGCCGCCGAGGTCCTGCAGTCGAACTACGAACGGCTGCAGCCCTTTCTCGATTCCGGGCAGCTGCTGGCGGATGATCGCCTGACCCGCCTCTATGTCGATGCTGCCCCGCACCTGGTCGGCTATACCGGCCCGATTCCTCCGGAGCAGGTGGGGAGCTATATCGCCCAGGGCTACCAGCAGGATGCCCGGGTCGGCCTGGCCGGCCTGGAAGCCTGGGGGGAGTCCTATCTCAGCGGCACAAAAGGGGGCACGCTCTCCGTCCTCAATCCGGATGGGAAGCTGGTGACCGTCATTATCGAGCGGGAGCCGCGCCAGGCGCGCAGCGTTTACACCTCCTTCAATTTCGATTTTCAAAAGGCTGTCGAGGCCGCCCTGGCCGAGGCGATCACCACCCACCCGGCAGCCCAGGCCGGGGCGGTCGTCGTCCTCGATGTCAGTTCCGGCGCGGTGCTGGCGATGGCCAGCTACCCGACCTATAACCCGGCTGTCTTCGACCCCACCCGGCCGAACGCGGGAAATGAAATCGCCGCCCTCTTCAATGATCCGACCAACCCGCTGTTAAACCGGGCGGTCAGCGGGGCTTATCCACCCGGCTCGACCTTTAAAATCGTAACCCTGGCGGCCGGGGTCCGAAGCGGTCTGATTACCGTCGACAGCCGTTACAATTCAACCGGCTCCTGGAGCCGGCTGGGGGATCAATTCATCAAATATGATTGGCGGCAGGGCGGTCATGGCTTCATCAGCTACCGCACCGCCCTGGTCGTATCCTGCAACTCTTGCTTTTACGACATCGGCCTGAACATGAACGGTTTCGACCCCTTCCTGTTCCCCCGCGTGGCATCGGAATTCGGGCTGGGCCAGTCGACCGGCATTCTGGGCGTTAACGACGCCGCCGGCACCATTCCCGACCCGGAATGGAAGCCGCTGAACACGGCTGAAGGGGGATGGGTGCCCGGGGACGCAGTCAACATGGCGATCGGCCAGGGGTATGTCCTCGTGACGCCGCTTCAGATGGCCAATATCGCCGCCGCCATCGCCAACGGCGGCACACTTTACCGCCCGACACTCATCGATCGAATCGGCTCAGGGGGCGGGGCGCCCGAGGAAAAACTCCCGCCGGCCGTCACCGGCAAGATCCCCTATGACCCCGATACCCTGGCTGTGGTTCAGGGGGCCTTAAAGGATGTCACCAGCAGCGGCAGCGGCACTGCCAACTTCATTTTTAAAGATCTCAAACTGCCGGTTGCCGGCAAAACCGGCACCGCCCAGACCCCCCAGCTCCTGCCCCATGCCTGGTTTATCGGCTATGCGCCGGCCGGGCCCTACACTCTGCCGGATGGCTCAGTGATCGATCAGCCGGAGATCGCCATTGCCGTCATCGCCGAGAATGCAGGCGAAGGGTCGGAAGTCGCCGCCCCGATTTTCCGGCGCATCGTCGAACTCTATTACAACATCACGCCCCTGAAGCCTTTCCCATGGTAATTTCGCGGAGCGTCCCCAACCTTTCACTTGATCATGGGTAAGAATTCAACCAGAACCACGGGCAAGAGCTCGAAAAAGAAGAGCGCTGTCAAGTGGCGGCCCGCGCTCAAGAGGGAAATGAAAAAGGTGGCCGAAATCGAGGCGGTCGATCAGGCCAGCGGCCGCCCGGTGCGCTTTCGCTACCGCTGGGAGCATGTCAAAACGGTCGTCAAGCTGGCCAAAAAACTCGCCCGGCAGACCGGAGCAGACGTGGAAATCGTCGAAGCGGCCGCCTGGCTGCACGATATTAAGAAATTCGACGCCCGGGGGCGCCATCCCCAGGAAGGGGCCAAATTCGCCCGCACCTTTCTCAAAGGGACCGACTTCCCCAAACAGAAGATCGGACGCGTGGCGGAGGCCATCGAGCTGCACATGGGGCTCTGGCTCGACGAACCGCTCGACAACCTCGAGGCGGCCGTCCTCTGGGACGCCGATAAGCTCTCCAAGATCGGGCTGACCGCCGCCTTTCACTGGCTCGGCGGCGCCTTCAACCGGTCCAAAACGAGCCTGACGACCCGGGATATCATCACCTTTGGCCGGCGAGCCGACGAATGGCAGCACAAAACGGTGGCCAGCATGAACACCGAACCGGCCCGCCGGGCGGCCATCGCCCGCCTGCAGACCTACCAGGAGCTCTGGGACCGGCTGGAAGCCGAGCTCAGCGGCCGGGATCTGCCAAAATGACCGGGCGGACGCCGTTCTGGCGTCCGCTCGCGCTCAACCTTCCCTAGCGGATAATCGCATCATCTGTCCCGGCGAGCTGGCGCAGGATTTCCAGCTGACCTGTGTGGTAGGTTTCGTGCCAGTGGAACCAGGCCAGCCGATCGGCGCGTGTCCGCTGCCGTTCCGGATCGATGATCTCCTCAAAGTAGCCAGCCGGCCGGGCTTGCAGGGCGTTGGCAATGCGGTCATGGCTCTGGCGCACGGCCTCCAGCAGCCGCTCAAACGGCAGCGCCTCCGCCGCCGTTGTGATCGGTTCCGATCCCCGGCCGTAGCGAGCCCGCTCCTCCGGGCTGAGCCAGCTCGCCTCTTCTCCGAGGATCTCCAGGATCCGGTGCCGGCTCTCGAGGATATGGCCGACCACCCAGTTGAAACAGTTTCCACGAAACGGCAGCTGCAGGACGCTGTCTCCGTGCGTCAGCCCTTCGGCCTGCTTTTCGATCAACCAGGTCGTGCGCTCAAAATCATCCAGCAGTTTCTGTTCCCGGGAGTTTCTCATGTTCACGCTCCTCCAGAGGTCACCGGGCCGGCCCGCCGTTCGAAAGGCTGGCTGCCTGGCATCCACTGACCCATAATTTTCAGTTTAAGCCCCGCTTCTTTGATTCACGCTGGAGAGGATCGACGGGCGACCCCGTCGCAAATCGTTCCTTTCCAGCCCTCTCAATATACCGACGGTCGGGAATCGCTCGAATCGACAGGAGTTGTGATAACATAATGAAGAAAGCGGATCCACCACCCAGGATAAACCCATGAAAAAGAAGCTCCTCGGCGTGACGCGGCGGGACATTCAGCTCGATTTCGACCTGTACCGGGTCAAGGTGCCCATTCCCGGCGTCTCCCATGGCTCGCTGAGCGTGCTCGATCTCTGGCCGGAGAACGCCCAGAAGACGATCGTCTTCCTGCACGGCTACGCCGGGGTCCTGGAGTCGTGGGAATTCCAGATCAATTACTTTGTCCGCCAGACTTTCCGGGTGGTGGCCCCGGATCTCCGCGGCCACGGCCAGAGCGACGCTCCCTACAGCGACTACACGATGGCGGAGCTGGTCAACGATCTGCATACCGTCGTCGAAACGCTGAATTTACCCGAGCGGTTTCTCCTGGCCGGCCATTCATTCGGGGGATCGATCGCCGTCGAATACGCGGCCGCTCATCCGGAGCGGCTGGAAAAATTAATCCTCATCGCCACGGCCGGCGAATACCCCCTGCCCTGGTTCGCCAAATTACTCCTGCGCCTCCCATTGACCTGGTTTCAGCCGCTCTGGCGCTTCCGCCATCGATGGGATGCGGAGCTGCACGTAGTCAAGCGGATGATGGCCAACAACATGGCGGTCTGGAAAGGGTGGGAGCAGATGCGCACCATCACCACGCCAACCCTGATCGTCACCGGCGAGCGGGACACCTATTTCCCGCGCTGGGTCTTCGAAGAAGTCTACAAGACGATCCCGCGGGCAGAGGTGCAGGACGTCGGCGCCGCCAAGCACAAGGTGCAGCTGGAACGCTACGAGGCGGTCAACCGGGCCATCTGGCGCTTTGTCACCGAGGATCAGACCCAGTCCTGGCGCAAGGATGCGGAGGGGCTGGAGGCCGATCTTCTCCGCTCCCGGCCGTGGTACCGCAGCTATGCGCGGGATGTCCCGCAGAATGTACCGGTGCCCAACCGGCCGCTGACGACTTTTCTCGAAAGCGCCGCGGGCTGGCTGCCTAACCGGACCGCGACCCTGTTCTACGGCAACCAGCTCACCTACCGGCAGCTCAACGAGCAGGTCAACCGGCTGGCTTCGATCCTGCACGGGCGCGGGGTTGAAAAAGGGGATCGAATTCTGCTCGTGCTGCCCAACATGCCGGAAATGGTCATCGCCCTCTTCGCCACATTGAAAATCGGCGCGGTGGCCGTCCTGCCCAATGCCGACGCCGATCGCTTCCGCGTGGCCGAGCAGGTGGCCGAAACCGAGCCGCGGCTGGTCATCACGCTGGACACGTTCAGCCCGATGGCGCTGACCATTCGGGAGAAAACCGGGTTAGATGCCTTTTATTTTGTCAATCTGCGGCGGCAGACGGGGCTGATCGCTTACCGCCAGCTGCGACAGATGATGGGGCTTGGAGCCGATGATGAATCAGACCGCCAGCTGGCCGCTTCCCTGGGGCCCTATCTCGACGAAGTATTGAAAGATGTTCCAGCGGTCGTCGATCCCCCTGGGGTTCCCGTCGCGGCCGATGATTTGGCCATCATCAACTACACGAGCGGCACGACGAGCAAACCCAAGGGGGTCTGCCTCAACCACCGCAACCTGGTGGCCAACACCCTGCAGACCCGTCACTGGGTGCCGAATTTGAAATACGGCCGGGAAACCTGCCTGGCCGTCGTTCCAATCCTCCACAGCTACGGCCTGCTGAGCGCCCTGAGCGTGCCCATCGCTCTCGGGGCGACCATCATTCTCCAGCCCCTTTTTGAGCTGAATACGGTGCTCGAAGCGATTCGGGATCACAAGGTTTCGATTCTGCCGGGGGTGCCGGCCATCTACGCCATGATCAACCAGGCCCCCAACGTCCGGGAATACGGCCTGTCGTCGATTAAAGCCTGCATCAGCGGCTCCGAACCGCTGCCGGTGGAGGTGCAGGAAGCCTTCGAAAAGCTGACTCAGGGCTCTCTTGTCGAAGGGTATGGGCTGACCGAGGCGTCGCCGGTGACCCACGCCAACCCGCTCCAGGGAGAACGGAAGGCCGGCTCTATCGGCCTGCCCATCTCCAATACCGAAGCGATGATCGTCGATCTCAAAACAGAAGAGCCCCTGCCCGATGGAGAAATTGGCGAGCTCTGGGTGCGCGGCCCCCAGGTCATGCAGGGGTACTGGACCGGGCCCGGCCAGCCGTTCGAGAGGTCGAAAATTACAGCCGACGGCTGGCTGAAAACCGGCGATGTCGCGGTCATGGACGGGGAGGGGTATTTTCACCTGATCAACCGGCGCAAACATCTCATCCTGGTCGACGATGATTACATCTTTCCCCGGGACATCGAGGAGGTACTATACGAAAACAACAAGGTGCTGGAAGCGGCCGTCATCGGCCTCAACGGCAGCGGCCAGAACATGGTGATCAAAGCCTTTATCGTCCCCCGCCCGGGGATGGAAATCAGCGAAAGCGAGCTGGTCGCCCTCTGCAAGCGGCGCCTGCCAGAGCGATCTCAGCCGGCCGTGTACGAATTTCGCGAATCGCTGCCCCGCTCCATCGTGGGGAAACTCCTCCGCGAAAAACTCGCCTGAACCCAGGTTCCCGATCTTCCTGACCCGTTATTTTGAGCCGCCACCATCCTGTGAAACGGTCGAATTTTCGATTTTGCGGGCGATTGTTCTCTCCCAGGTTGTTTTTTCCAAATATCCGGCTGACCCGGCCGAATGTGCCGGCGCTAGACCAATCGAACACCTCTTTCCCCAGTCCGGCAGGGTATCCTATTGGTGAAGCCGCCGCCAGCCCAGTGCGCCAGCCGGGCGGTTTGGCGGTCTGTCTAATCCTGCAGGAGCGGCAGCTGAATCCCGCGCAGGGGCTCCAGCTTTTCCGCGCGAAAGTAGCCAACGACTTCATTGACCAGCTGGGATTTCACCCGGGAAAAGCCGGCCTCGCGCAGGAGCTTTTCCCAATAAGCGACCGACCGCAGCCGCGCGGCCGCCGGTCCCCGCAGGAGCCAGTTGGTGCGGGTGCGCGGCGTTTCTACGAGAATAATCCGGCCGCCCGGCTTCAACGATCGAAACAGCTCCCGCAGCAGCAGCAGCCGGTCACCATCCTGGATCAGCTCCCCCAGAATATCGACCAGGATGACCCCATCCTGGCTGTCGTCGCGCACCGGGAAGAGGTCAAAAGTGCCGGCCGCCCATTCCAGGCGCGGGTCGCGCAACGCCGGCGGCATCCCCTGCCGCCAGCGATCGATAATCTCGCTTTTGAAAATTTGTGGATTGTAGATGTCGACGACCGTCAGCGTGCCGGTGGAGAGATAGCGAACGAGCTCCAGGGCCAGCAGCCGTTCCCCCAGATCGACAAAGAGAATTTTTTCATCGGCGAGAATCCGGCCCAGCTGCTGAATCTGCCGGTCCGGAGGCAGCGGAGCAGCGTCGAACCGCAGGTAGGCGGCCCACAGCCAGCCGACCGATAAATAGAGAACGATCAAAAAGATAGCCAGGGCGATTGGAATCAACCACCAAAGAGACCAGAAGGCGGCGGCAACCAGCACGGCCGAACTCAGCAGCAAACCGATCCCGACCCGAAGAAAAAAATCGGGACCGTAGGCCGCCAGATATCGCTGTGTTCCCTGAAATCGCGTCATGACTTTTCGCTCGCGCCGGTTGCTCTGGGTTGAAATTATGCGCGGAGCGCGCCGGCCGTCAAGGCAAATCAGGCGCGGTTTCAGGCCAGCAGATCGGGCAGGCGATCAAAATCACGGCCGAGATGCAGGCGGTTGGGGGTCGTCTGCTCGACCAGCTCAGCCAGCAGGGAGGTGTGGGGGGCGATTTGGGAACCATCCCAGCGATCCAGACTTTCCTCCAGAATCCGCGCCAGGGCGACGGATCGGGATTCCGGAAGGAGCGCCGAATCCGGCCCGGGACCGACCGCGGGAAAAATTAGCCGGGAGACCGGTGCCGGCCGCCCCCAGCGGTTGATCCGCCGGCCGCTGACCGAAATCTCGCGGTCCGGGCTCCCCCCGGTCAGCCGCCGGAGATCGGGCAGCAGTTCAAATGTTTTGGCCCGAATCGACACCACCCCAGGGGTGGGCAGCGCCCAGACAACCCCATCCTCCCATTTCAGGAGGGCCACATCATTGGCCAGGAGGCGCCAGCCGTGCAGGAGCAGGTTTAACCCGGTCGTGGTTTTGCCGCTGCCGGAAGGGCCGATCAGGAGGGTCGCTCCGCCGGCCGGCGACACGGCCGCGAAAGCGTGCACCAGATAGAGACCGCGGCGGCGCAGGAGCGGCGCCAGGGAAGTAAAAACGGCATCCTCAAAGCGGCTGCCGTGCACCATCTCCGGGGTAACCTGCAGCTCGACGGCCGGATGGTCGGGTGCCAGGGAGACCGCGGCCGCCGCCCCCCCGTCAAAGCGCAGGATCAGCCGCTGCTCATCGGCCTGATAGACGAAGAGACGGCCAAAATCCCCTCCATGGGGGGATGCCGGCTCGGTAAAAATCAGGTCGCCGGTCGGATGGTCGAGCCGGTCAACCAGCCGGCAGCGCAGGACGATCGGCATGGTGCCGGCCGCCCCCCCCAGATGGCCGTCAAAAATAAAAGCGAGCCGGCGGCGAACGGCCTCCGTGCCGGCCACCAGCTCGACCGAACAGGCGGGATGGGCCGGCCAGACCAGCGAGCCGGCGGCCGGTTCAGGCGATCTTCCCGTGGTCACCCCGGTCTCCAGCCGCCCTACTGGCTGTCGAGCAGGGACTCGATCGCCTGGACAAACGTCGCATAGGGGAGCGCACCGACGAGCGGCTGCCCGTTCAAAAAGAAAGTCGGCGTGCCGCTGATACCGTAAGACAGACCTTCCTGGAGGTCACTTTCGACCGCGGCGGCGTACCGGCCGCTGTTGAGGCAGGTCGAAAATGCCTTTTCATCCAGCCCGAGGTCGGCAGCGAAGCGGATAAATCGCTCCGGAGCGTCCCGCTGGCCAGCCCACTCCTGCTGCCGTTTGAAGAGCGCCTGATGCATCTCCATGAAGGTCTCCTGCTCATTGGCGCAGCGGGCGGCTTCGGCCGCCTTCGGGGCCTGCTCGTGGAAATTGAGGGGGAAATCTTTGAAGACGTAGCGAACCAGCCCCTTGTCGATGTAATTTTCCTGGATCAGGGGAAATGTTTCGGCAAAATGCCGGCCGCAGAACGGACACTGAAAATCGGTGTATTCGACGATGGTCACCGGCGCATCCGGACTGCCGATGGCAATCGCCCCGTCAGTGGGAATGTCGGCCGGCGCGGACGGCTGCGGCGGACCCTGTTCCTGGCGCTCCTGGGCGACCTGGGCCTTATAAGCCTCGACCTGCCGATCGTAAGCCTCGCGGAAGAGCGTTTCGATCGTGCCGGCCTCCAGGTTTTCGACGACCAGGTCAAAAATTTCATACGGCTGGGCGCCGGAAACGAGAAAGCCGCCGATCAGAAAGGCCGGGGTGCCGGTGATGCCAAATACCAGCCCTTCGTCGAGATTTTCCTGAATGCCGGTGTCGTAGCGGCCCGCATCCAGACACTCCGAAAAGGCTTCCCGGTCGAGTCCCAGGTCGTCGCCATAGGTGAGCAGGGTGGTGTTCAGGTCGACCGCTTCGATCCAGTCACCCTGGTCGGCGAAGAGCCGGTCGTGCATTTCCCAGTAAGCGTCCTGCTCACCGGCGCAGCGGGCCGCTTCGGCCGTATCGCGGGCGAGAGGATGGATGGAGTCCAGCGGAAAATCCTTGATGGCGTAGCGCACCCGGCCGCTGTCGATCAGCTCATCCAGCAGGCGGGGCATCGTCTGGATGCTGTGGCGGGCGCAGAACGGGCACTGGTAATCGGTATACTCGACAATGAGGATCGGCGCGTCGGCCTGGCCGCGGATCGCGGCGTAATCTTCGGCCGCGATCAGCGGATCCGGCATGCGGAAGGGTGGGATATCGATGTCGCCGACATCAGCCGGCGCACTGGCGGCCAGCGATTCCCCGGCCGCCACGGCGGCGATCGCCTGCTGGATAACCGTCAGCGGCTGGGCTCCGACCAGCTTCTGTCCGTTGAGGAAAAAGGTCGGCGTGCCGGAGATCCCGCGGGAAATCCCGAAAGCCAGGTCGTTATCGATGTCAGACTCGTAGCCGCCGCCCGCCATGCAGTCGGCGAAGGCCGCACCATCGAGATCGAGATCGGCCGCCAGTTCGGCAAACACGGGCAGCGGATCCTCGATGCTCCACCGGGTGACCGTTTCAAACAGGCGATCGTGCATGGTCCAGAAAGCCGCCGGGCCTTCCTCTCCGGCACAGCGGGCCGCATGGGCGGCCGCCGGTGCCTGCGGATGAATCTCCAGCGGAAAATCGTAAAAGATGAGGACAGCCTCGCCGCCGGCGATTTCCTCGGCAAGCAGCGTCGGCATCGTTCCCTGAACGAAGCGAGCGCAGAACGGACACTGATAATCAGAAAATTCTTCAATGACAACGGGCGCGTCGAGATAGCCGATGTAGGGGCGCCCTTCAGGTGTAAATCCGACCGGGATCCCGTCCTGATTGACCACCTGGTCCGTATTGAAATCCGCCTCGCCGACCAGTTTGGCTGCCGGAGCTTCGATCGTCGGCACGGGCTGAACAGGCTCGCCCGCGACCGCAGCCGGCTGACCCTGCCGGGGAATCCGATTGGGAAGGGGTTCACCGGGCCCGCAGGCAGTAAGCAGAAGGACCAGCGCCAGGCTGAACCATACAAGGATGGACCGCATTGTTTTCAGGGGGGTGCGATGAGGCATGAGTTTCTCCGCATGATGCTTTCCAACCGGGATTATGACACACCCCCTACCCGGTGCAAACAGGGGTGGAACTCTCTTATCGTTTGATCAGGTAGCCGAAACACCGCCTGGAAAACACCGAATCGCGCTGGCGGCGAAAACATATAAAGTTAGCAAAATCGAGGCGGGATTTTCGATTCGGCCGGCGGAATGTGCTAGACTAGCGTGTTGCATTTTTACATGTCGCCCGCTTGGCGGCAAGCGTACTTTAGTCTCGGTGAATGGGTTTCCATCCGGCTTCACCCCGGCACAGCAAGCTGACATGATTCAGCGATTCCGGCCGATTCTCTGCTCGATCGCGGGTGGGACTTTCCTGGCATGCCTGCTGGTGGGAACCATGTTCGCGGCCAGGCCGGCCAATGCCCAGGTCGTGCAGCCCAACGGCATCACTGCTCCGGAACCAGGAGCGGTCCTGGCGGGCGTCATCCTCGTCCAGGGTACAGCCGCCCACCCGGATTTTCTGCGCTTTGAGCTCAGCTTTTACAAAGAGTTTGACCCATACGCCGGCTGGATCGTCTTCGCCGAAGGCAGCCAGCCGGTCATCAGCGGGACGCTGGCCGTCTGGGACACGACGGTCGGGCGGGCGGGCGGCGCGCCGGTTTTCCCGGATGGCCTCTACCGCCTGCGCCTGCGCGTCGTGCGGCGAGATTACAACTACGACGAGCTCTTTGTCACCGGTCTGCGGATTTCCAACGACTCACCCACACCCACCCCGACCGTCACGGAAACCGCGACCCCGACCCCCGGCGTTCCACCGGCCGGCGGCGCGGGACTGGCGACCCCTGGCGGCCTCAGCAGCAGCCCGGTGGAAGCGCCGCTGCTGCCGTCATTGACGCCGTTCCCCACCCCCAGCCCCCTGCCGTCCGCGGCTGCACCGGCCGCGGCGGTGCGGCCGAAGACGGAGGGAGGCGATCCGGTCCGCGAGATTGTCGCCGGGGTGCAGAACCTCGACACCGATCCGCTGCTGCGGGCAGCCTGGTTCGGCGTGCGCGTGACCGCCTGGCTCTTTTCCGGGCTTGCCATCTACCTGTCTCTCCGCTGGCTCGGCCGGCGGCTCTGGCTGGGATGGCTCGGCCGGCGGCGCGGCAAGATCCGCTGACGGGGCCACCCGACGAAACGATCATGAATTTTCTCGAACGATTCTTTGCCAGCCGGGATGAACCCGAATCGGGTGACGGCGAAATCTACCTGATCGTCGGATTGGGCAACCCGGGGCGCGAGTATGTCATGAACCGGCACAATATCGGTTTTATGGCCATCGACCGGCTGGCCGAGCGGCTCGACTGCACGCTGGACCGGGTCCGCCACCGGGCCATCATCGGGGACGGACGGCTCGGCCAACACCGGCTGATCCTGGCCAAGCCGCAAACCTTTATGAACCGCAGTGGGGACGCCGTCGGTCCCCTGGCGCGCTACTACAAAGTCGATCCAGAGCGAATCCTCGTCATCTACGACGAGCTCGACCTTCCCTTTGGCACGCTGCGCATGCGGGAGAAAGGGAGCTCGGGCGGGCACAACGGCATGAAATCACTGATCAACCATCTCGGCCAGGATTTTCCCCGGCTGCGGCTGGGAATCGGCCGGCCGCCCGGCAAAATGCCGGCGCATGCCCATGTCCTGAAGGATTTTAAAGGGGAAGACCTGGAAATCGTCGACATGATGCTCGAGCGAGTGATCCAGGCGGTTGAATTGATGGTCAATGAAGGGACCCAGGCGGCCATGACTCGCTTTAATGGGAGTGTCCTGGAGACCTGATCGGGCAGCGGTCGCCGGCTCAGGCCGGCATGCCAGCCACCGTGCCCACAAGGTGATGGCGCATTCATGCAGCAGCAACCGGTAAAAGAACACATTCACGTCAGCGAACTGCTCGATTTATTCGATCACCTGCCGGAGCTCAGCGCCGTGCAGGAGCGAATGGCGGCCCGGCAGGGTGTCTTCCCCCTGGGTCTGCCCCGCTGCGGCCGGCCGCCGATCCTGGCCCGGCTCATGCGGGACAGCCATGCCCCTGTCGTCTTTATCACGGCCAAAATCGAAGCGGTGCCGATCTGGCTCCAGGAGCTCTCGACCTGGCTGGGCGAGGAGCGCCGGCTCATGCGCTTCCAGGAACCGACGCCGCTTCCCTACGACCGCGCCCCCTGGAGCGATAATGCCCGGCAAAACCGGCTGACCGTTCTGACCCACCTGCTGGCCGGTCAGCATCCGCTCATTCCCCCGGATGAAGCGCCGCCGCTCATCGTCACCTCCGCCCGGGCGCTTCTCCAGCAGACCCTGCCAAAGCGCAACTTCGTCAAAGCGACCCGCCTGCTCCGCCTGGGGCAGCTGCTCGACCTTTCCCAGCTGGAAAAAACCTGGTTGGGACTCGGCTACGAGCGGGTAACCGTCGTGGAGCGTCCAGGCCAGTTCAGCCAGCGCGGGGGAATCCTCGATATTTTTCCGGCTGGCGGCACCCCCTTTCCCATGCGGATCGAGCTTTTCGGCGACGAAATTGACACCCTGCGCTGGTTTGATCCCACCACGCAGCGGACCGTGCAGCAGGACGATTCCCCCCAGCGGCTGCTGGTGCCGCCCGCCCGTGAAGCGATTCCGGCCGACGCGGTCGAACTCGGCATCGCCCTCGAATACGACGCGCCGGCCAAACTGGATGAGCTGCCGGCCTGGCAGGACGACATGGCCGCCCTGGTCGATGGGGAGCCGCTGCCCCATGAGGAATTTTACCTGCCGATGATCTACCAGCGGCCGGACAGCCTCCTCCACTACCTGCCCGATGAAGCACTCGTCGTCGTCGACGATTGGGTCGAGCTTCAAAACACGATCAGCGAGCTGCACGATCAGGCCTCGCAGCTGGGGGAAGAAGTTCACAGCCTGCCCCCCGGCTATCCCAATCCGCTGTTCCTCTGGCAGGAAATCGAACCGCTGCTGCGCAGCGCGCAGGCCGTCATCCTGGGCGACCTGCAGCCGGAGGAACAACGAGAGAGCCGCCTTCCGCTGACCTCCCTGGCGGAGTCGTTTCAGCCCGGTCCCCGCTACGGCGGACAGATGTCCCCCTTCCTCTACCAGCTCAAAAACGCGCGCCGCTCCGGGGAAGCGATCGTGGTGGTCAGCCGTCAGGCGGAGCGCCTCGAGTCGCTCTGGCGGCAGGAGCTGGGTGGGACCTCCGGCTTCCTGGCCCAATCGCTGGATTCCAGCGGCAGCAGCGCGGCCGCTCCCGCCCATGCCGAGCCGTCCGACCTGGCGAGCAGGGTCACGTTTATCAATGCCACCCTCTCTGAAGGATTCGTCCTTCACCGGGAGATGGACGGCAAAATACTGCTCAATCTGCTCACCGACGCCGAGATCTTTGGCTGGAACCGGCCGGCTCCTCGCCGGATCATCCGCCGGCGCACCTACGCGCCCGAAACCTATTTTGCCGATCTGACCGCCGGCGATTACATCGTTCACTCCGATTACGGCATCGGCCGGTTCGAGGGGCTTGTCGTCCGTTCGATCGGCGGCGCCGACCGGGAATACCTCAAGGTCCACTACGCCAACAACGACATCCTCTACGTCCCGGTCCACCACGCCGACCGCATGAGCAAATGGGTCGGTTCCGACGAATTCGCCCCCAGGCTCAACCGGCTGGGGGATAAAGGCTGGACGGCCGCCCGCCAGAAAGCGCAGCGAGATATCGACCAGCTGGCCGACGAGCTTCTCGAGCTCTACGCCGCCCGAGAAACAGTCAGCGGGCATGCCTTCAGCCCGGATATGCCCTGGCAGTACGAACTTGAAGCCGGCTTCCCCTACCAGGAAACGGACGACCAGCTGCGGGCGATTGACGAAGTGAAAGCCGACATGGAGCGTGCCGCACCGACCGATCGGCTCATCTGTGGGGATGTCGGCTACGGTAAAACCGAAGTCGCCCTCCGGGCCGCCTTTAAAGCGGTGATGGACAACAAGCAGGTGGCGATTCTGGTGCCGACCACCGTCCTCGCGCAGCAGCACCACAAGACCTTCACCGAACGGCTGGCCTCTTTTCCGGTCAAAGTCGCCATGCTCTCCCGCTTTTTGACCCAGAGCCAGCAGGAGCTGGTGATCAAGCAGATCCAAGAAGGGCAGATCGATATCGTCATCGGCACCCACCGCCTCTTTTCCGACGATGTCAGCTTCAAGGATCTCGGCCTGCTGATCATTGATGAAGAGCAGCGATTTGGCGTCAGTCACAAAGAGAAGCTGAAGCAGCTGCGCACCGAAGTCGACGTGCTGACGATGACGGCCACCCCGATCCCGCGCACGATGCACATGGCCCTCAGCGGGCTGCGAGATATCAGCGTCATCAACACCCCGCCGGCCGAGCGCCTGCCGGTGCAGACCTACGTCGGCGAGGTCGACAACCAGCTGATTCGCAAGGCGATTCTGCGGGAGCTGGATCGCGGCGGTCAGATCTATTTCGTTCACAACCGGGTCCAGACAATTGCAACGGTCGCCCGGGTGGTCCAGGACCTGGTGCCCGAGGCGACGATCGCCATCGGCCATGGCCAGATGAGTGAGCGCGAGCTTGAAATGGTCATGGAGCGCTTTGCCGATGGCGAGGTCGACATCCTCCTTTCGACCACAATCATCGAGAGCGGTCTCGACATCCCGAATGCCAACACCCTGATCGTCGACCGGGCCGACATGTTCGGTTTGGCCCAGCTCTACCAGCTGCGCGGCCGGGTCGGCCGCGGCGCACAGCGGGCCTATGCCTACTTTTTCCACGCCCCCTGGCAGAACCTCACCCCGGAAGCCCGGGCCCGGCTGGAGACGATCGGCGAGGCGACTGAGCTGGGGGCAGGGTACACCATCGCCATGCGCGACCTCGAGATTCGCGGGGCCGGTGAGCTACTCGGCCCGCAGCAGAGCGGCCACATCGCCACCATCGGCTTCGATCTCTATACCCGCATGCTGGCCCGGGCGATCCAGGTGCGCAAGGCGGCCAAAGATGGGCAGACCATCGCCATGGAACTGCCCGATACGACCCAGATCGACGTCCCACTGGCAACCTATATTCCCCCGGATTACGTGCCCGACTCCTCGCTGCGGCTGCGTCTGTATCGGCGGATGGCCACGCTGACCTCGCTGGAAGACATCGACGGGATGGCTGCGGAGCTGAGCGACCGCTTTGGCCCCATTCCGGATCCGGTAGAAAACCTCCTCTACCAGCTGCGCATCAAGGTGCTGGCCCTGCGCGCGGGCGCTGCCTCCGTTACGACGGAGGCCCGGCAGATAAAAATCGGACTGCCGGATATCCATCATATCAACCGCCAGCGGCTGCAAAGCGTCGTCGGCCGGATCGGCCGGGTCAGCCGCACCGGAATCTGGCTCTCCCACGAAGGGGCCGCGCCTGACTGGCAGGTGGCCCTCGTCCAGGTGCTGGAGCGGATTGAATTGTTCCGTAAAGGGAAAAAATAACCGGAGGACCCGGCAGAAAGAAGGCGGAAGCGAACAGCCCTTCCGCCTTCTCCCTTTAAGCTGAGGCCGGAGCAACCACCGGCCGAATCACCACGCTACTTGATTTCGACAAACAGCGAGTAGTTGGCCTGCCCGCCGACCGCCGTCAGCTCGATGCGATAGTCCTGGTCGGCCGGCAGCTGGCCGCTCCAGGTCGGGGCATCGGCCGTCGATTCGCCGAGGACCCGGCCGCCCTCAGTTTTGATCACCAGGGTCACATTGCTGTTCGGGGCGAGTGCGGTTGCGGTCATGGTCTGCCCCTGGCCGGCTCGCAGGAGATAAACGACGGTCTGCCCCGGCTCCACCCGGCCGATGCGCTCGGCCGAGATGGCGCCGGTCGCAAATTGAATCCGCTCCGGTTCCGCAGCTACGGCCGTCTCCTGGCGGGCGATCGTCGATCCCGGGGGCAGCACCGTGAAGGTCGAGCCGGCCCCGCGGCCGCTGACCTCGGGGAAGTAAAACTCCTGCGCCAGCGGCGGAATGACGTTAAAGGTGCCCGGCGTGGCGGCCCGCGCGAGATAGACGTACTCGTATGTACCGCGCGGCAGGTAGTCTGTCGACAGCTCGACCTTCTCGTCCCGCAGCTGGATGTGATTGAAAAACCACCAGCCCCAGCCAGTCGAACCAAAATCGCCGCGGAATATCTCCTGGGCCTGGCCGATATCCGGCTGGCCGAGCTGCTGGGTCGTCTTCAACGAGCTGTCGATCGCTTCCAGACCGGCCGGCAGCCAGTCGTCGATGATGACGTTGTGGAGCGCATTCGGAGCGACGACTGTCAGCCGCACCAGGAGCGTTTCACCCTGAACCGCTTCGGTGATGGGATTGTTGAAATCGTCCGGCCGGTAGTAGCGGCGGGTGACAATGATTCCACTGTCGAGCGGTTGAATTTCATTCACCGGCAGGTAGATGTTCATATGCGCCGTGTAGTAGAGGTTGCCCGGTCCTTCGCTGCGGCCGATCGCCAGACGGTTGAGCTGATCGGTGAACAGCTTCGTGATCGCCGTCTGGATCTGCCAGGGGGTCCGCAGCGTGGCGGCGTTGGCCTCGCCGCCGCCGAGCAGCTCTCCGTTCAAAGCCACTTCGTATTCAAAATCGGCCGCCAGCTCCCCGGAAGCTACCATCCAGTCAGTCAGCCCCATGAGGGTCCAGGCGGTTTCCTGGGTGCCGTTCCAGCGGCCGGCGGTCCGGTGGGCCATCAACCAGCGGACGGCATTGGCCACCAGCGGATTTTCGGCATCGGTGCGGGCCATGAAGCTCAACACCATGGCCGTCGTCCGCGTATCGGTGTTCCAGTTCCAGTAATCCCGATCCTCCTGGCTTTCCTCCCAATGGGTGCCCGTGGCCGACGCCACGGCCGCTGAAATGAAATCTCCCTGCAGGGTTTCCAGACGGGGGTCGCCGGAATCGATCTCGGCCATCGCCATGCCCAGCAGCGCCCGCGCAGACAGGTCAAGAATCTGCCGATTCTCAAAAAGGTTGTTGATCTCACGAGTCGGCTTTCGCCCGGCGCGGGCCAGGACGTACAACAGGAACGCCTGCCGGTTTCGCTGATAGCGGCCGCTGATCATCTCCTCCGACCGGCCGAGATTGGAGCTCAGGTAGGAAAGCCCGCTGTCAATGACCTCCTGTCGCACGTCATAGCCGGCCTGCTGCGCCTCGTAGAGTCCCAGGACGACATATGCCGTCACCAGTTTGTCGGTGCGCGCACCATCCCACCAGGGCCAGCCCCCGCCGGAACGCTGCCGGCTGTAGAGCCGCTGCAGAGCAGTATTCACCTGCGCCCGCAGGTTGGCTTCCAATGTCGGATCGCTGATGCCGGCGGCGCGCAGAGCCTTCGCCGTCAGCACGTTCGGCAGAAACT
>JBFFZG010000029.1:0-25367 GCA_041568735.1 Promineifilaceae bacterium (SeqCode) | reverse complement strand
GGGATGCCGTAGCAGGCGGCGAAAAAGTCGAGATATTCCCAGACTTTCATGTCGTCGTAGACGCCAAAGAAGTCCGGCATGTAGCCGATAATGCGGCGCACCTGCTCCGGCTGCCGGGTGACCGAAAAGCCGCCAATGGAGGCCTCGCCGGCCGTGGGCTTGAGCAGGGTAGTCAAAATGCGCATCGTCGTCGTTTTGCCGGCCCCGTTGGGGCCGATAAAACCGAAGACACTCCCCTCCTCGATTTCGAGATGCAGATCGGCCAGCGCATCCAGCGTGCCGTACCGTTTACTCAAGCCCTTCATTTGGATGATTGCAGCCATAAAAATCTCGAATGGATCCCACCCGGATCCGCCTTATTCGAATGGTATTTCCAGGAAGTAGATCGTCGCGGCGCTGCGCTCCGCGCGGCCGCCTTTAATACCGACCCCGACCAGGGACTCCTGCGTCCAGCCCGTCAGAAGGAAAATGCTCTCGGGATGATAGGCCGGCAGGCTGGAATAATTATCGTAAAGGCTCTCGAGAAATTGGAAGCGGGGATAAATTTCGCGATCGCCGTAGTAAGATCCCGTGCCGAGCAGATTTGTATAAAACGGCTCGAGAGGGGACGGCTTGTACGTCGACCCCGGCCCGACCGGCAGAGGCGCCGCCCCAATGCCGGCTGGCGAGGTCAGGGTCGTCCCTCCGCCGTCGGCATACTGGATGTAGGTCACCGGCCCGCCCCGGGCGGTTGCCCGCATCGCCGCCGCCACCGCCGGGCCGACGGTTACTTCCCGGCTGACAGTTTCTCCGGGAGCAATTGCCCCCAGAGTCAGCGCCCGGCCGTCGAACAGGAGCACCGCGTTCTGCAGCTCGGCGTTTGAATGGTTGGCAATCGTGATCGCGGCCCGCGTCTGGCCATCTTTTTCGAACAGCCGCACGACCCCGTCAAAGGGGGGCAGCTCGCGCACGGCCGCGGCATCGTAGGTTTCGATGCCGCCCACGTCGATCAATTTATTCTTGATGATGATTTCATTGCCCTGGTCGATAAAGAGTTCATCGGCCCCGGAGCCGCCGGAAAAAGAGGACAGCCGCCGCACGAGAGCATCGGAATCAAAGACGATGTCATAGGCGCTGCGGCGAGGGGAGTAGACCGCCACGGCCGATTCGACATAGGCCTGGGGCTGGCCGAGCCGGCCGCTGACCATGGCGATCTGGTTGATCACGACCGAATTCCCCTTGAACCGCAGGCCGATCAGATAGGCGGCGAATGAAAATAGAAGGATCCCGACCGGAATGGTCACCCAGGCCAGCTCCCGCCGGCCGTAGCGGCGCAGGGCGATGTAGTTGGCCGGCCCGATGAGAATAATGTAGAGACCGATGAAACAGAAGAGGAGAAAAGCGGATGGCAGAACCAGGGAAGGCAGCGTACTGACGGCGCCGGCCGCCTCGTTTTCATCGGCAAAGCCGGTTTCCCAGATTGCCGGCCAGGGGGCGCCGGACACGATCGCCTGCCACAGCCGGCCGTTCCCGCCCCAATCGATCAGCGGCGCAAACTGGGGATCCAGCGCCAGAAAATAGACGGCGCCCCGGCCGAGCGGCCGGCGGGCGACGATGGGCAGCCCCTGCTCGTGGAAGAGCAGTTCTCCATCCCGCAGGGTGCTGGCAGCCACCACATAGGGGCCCGGGTCCCGGAAGGGTTCCCCGGCCTGATCAGCCAGCGCCGGCAGATTGGCCATCGACTCACTGCCGCTGACGGCGACCGGGAGCCAGTCGGCCACGGCCGCGGTCGTCTTCTGCCAGCCGGCGCCCCCGGTGACAACCAGCTGGCCGCCGAGGTGGAGCCAGGACTCCAGCGCCTGCCGCTGCGCAGCCGACAGCCGGTTGGTGTCGACGTCGTTGAAGATGACGACGTCGATCTCCCGCCAGATAGCCGGATTCGCCGGCAGGTCATCCAGGTCGAGGAAGGCGACTCCAACGTCGAGCCGGCCGCCGCCGACTTTTTCCAGGTGCTCCAGCGCTTCCGGCCGGGAGCTGACGACCGCGTAGAGCAGGCTGTGATCCCCGCGCAGGGCCTTCACAGGATTCGAGGAGGCCGTGGCCAGAATCTGGCCGCTGCCGCTCTGCAGCGTGACGACGAGCCCGCTGGGAAAATCCGCGCCGTTCACCTGCGTCGAGATTCGCTTGTTGGCCTGCGTCGGAAGGCTGATGGGCAGCTGGTAAACGGGGCGTCCGGATTGGCGCTGCCCGATCCCGATCATCCCCTCGACTGGAGGGCCGCTGTTGGACACTTCAATTTGAACCGGCAGCCAGCCCGTGCCCTTGTGCAGACCGTCAAAACCGGCCCGCACCGACAGCCCGATCCCCCGGCTGCTGCCCGGTTCATTCGGATTGGGATCGCTCCCTTCCTGCGCGGCGGCCGGTCCGGCCAGGCAGAGCAGCCCCATGACCAGCAGGAGAAGCGCGCGGCGAAGCCGATTGGTTTTTTTCATAGATCTGCGTCAGCGAAATTCGATCTGATACTCGACGATATAACAGTCCGGCCGGTTCAGCTCCAGCCAGGAAACGACCTTTTCCAGACCGCCGTGCAGAAAAGATCGGTCATTGCCCACCATGGCCATGCCGAGAACGGCGGTTTGCCAGACATCCTGGTGCTCGATCTCGGCAATGGTAATATGAAACTGATTGCGGATGCGCTGCACGATCGATTGAACGATGCGCCGCTTATCCTTTAAGGATGTAACGCCATTCAGGCTTAATTGGATCCGGCAGGTCGCAACCAGCATGAGAATTTCACGTATTTACTCGAGATAAGAATTCGAACAATGGTATTCTACGGCCGTAACCTCAGCAAGCACCCGGGTGTTTCTCTTTTATGAAGCTCATTTGCCGCCGGGGGTCCCTGGTATCCGGATTTTCGAGCCATACCGCCGGTATGGCCATAACATGATCATAAGCTGTTTTTCCGGCCCGGTCAGTAGCTCTTTAGACCCGGTCAGCCGGTTATTTTGCGGATCACACCCTTTTCGGTCCGCCGAAGGAGAATTGAATGCGCCGTCTTGGATCGCTGCTCGTCTTTGTCATCATCGTTCTGGCGGGAATGTTCGCCTACGGGCTCGTCAGCCTGTACAACCAGGAGGAAGCTCCAAGGAATCCCGCGCTGGAGCTGTTCCGGCAGATCATCGTGCCGGCCACACCGGCCGTGATGCCCAATACGGTCACCATTGTGCGGGAAGTGGTCAACCTGGCCCGGCTGGAAACCGCGTCGTTTACCGGCGAAAAAGTCCTCGTGGTCGATAAAGAATCCGACGCCTGGTTCGGTCTCTTTGCCGAGAGCATCGTCTTCGTCGCCTACGGGGAAGTCATCGCCGGCGTCGACTTCGCCAAGATGAAAGAAGAAGACATCCAGGTCGTCGATCCCACGACGATCATGGTCCACCTGCCGCAGGCGGAAATCCTGGTGACGAAGCTCGACAATGAGCGCTCATCGGTCGTCGACCGGGACCAGGGGCTGCTGGTCGGCTTTTCCGGCGCGGATCCCCAGCTCGAAACTCAGGTGTGGCAGGAAGGAGAAAAGCTGATCACGGAAGCGGCACTGGAATACGGGATTTTGAGGATCGCTGAGGAAAACGCCAAGGGCTACATGGAAAAATTTTTGACCCAGCTCGGCTTCGAGACGATCATTTTTACCGAGGAAACCCCGCCGGTGCCGCCGCCCTTCATCCAGGAAATCCCGAAAGGCTATATCCTGACCACCCCCCGGCCCTGACCGGCCGGCGGTGGGACCGCGGGGGATTTCGCCGGGGAACGTCAAACCTTTGTTGGAGCCCAATGCAGCCTCCGGGGCGGTTGGTTAAAATGGGATTGGCGCAGCTATGAAAGAATTCAATAATCTCACCACCATCGCCTTCATACGACACGGCGCGGTCGCCAATCCGGACGGTATTTACTACGGCCGTCTGCCCAACTTTTCCCTGAGCGAAGAGGGGAAGCAGCAGGTCGAAGCGGCCGCGGCGGCCCTGGCCGGAAACGATGTCGCCGCCATTTACCACAGCCCGCTGCTCCGCACCACCCAGTCGGCCCGGATCCTGTCCGACCGGCTGCCGGCCGTCGCGCGGATTGAACCAGACGATCTCCTCCTGGAGGTCCACACCCCCTTTGACGGGATGCCGATGGCGGAAATGGCCGCGCGCAGCTGGAATATGTACGAGGGCAACCGGCCGCCGTACGAGCAGCCGATCGACATTTTGGGCCGCGTGCAGCGCTTCATCGGGCAAATGATCGCCCGCCATCCCGGTCAAACGGTGGCCGCCGTCACCCACGGCGACGTGATCGGCTTCACCATTTTGTGGGCCCTGGGACGGGAAATCACGGTGGAAAACAAGAATCGCTTTCTCGATTTCGGGCTGCCGGAAGAATATCCGGCCACGGCCTCGGTCACCCGGCTCCATCTCAACGGCCACACGGACACGCCCGACCTGTCTCTCGACTATCTGAACCCCTACCAGCCGATCCAGGCCCGGCTCATTTAATCGAGCCGCGGCGGCCGTTTAATTCGCCGGCCGGTCCGGATGGCCGTCGGGGCTGATCGGCACCGCCTCCAGCCTCATTCCGCCAATGCGGGTGACCTGCCCCCTCATGATCTGAAAATGGTCGAAATCCCGGGCCACGACGCTGTTGGGGAAGATGGCGCAGGCCTCCTGGCGGACTTCCCGTTCCGCGTGCCGGCGGGAGATATGGGTCAGGATCAGGGTATGGACACCGGCCTCGCGGGCCAGCCGGGCGGCCTGGGCGGCCGTCAGGTGACCGAACTGGGCGGCCAGGTCCGCTTCTTCTTCGGTGTAGGTCGCCTCGACGACCAGGGCGTCGGCCTCCCGGCAGATTTCGATGAGATTGTCAGTGCGGCCGAGGTCCCCGATGTGGACATACCGGGTTCCCTGAATCTCTTCTCCCAGCACCTGGTCGGGATGAATCACCCGGCCGTCCGCCAGCTCGACGCTTTCGCCCCGCACCAGCCGCCCCCGCTCCGGACCGAACGGCACATCCAGCTCGGCCGCCCGCTCCTCGAGAAACGGCCGGCGGTTCTTCTCCTGAAATACGAAACCAAAACAGCCCGGTCCCCGGTGCACCACCGGAAAGGTGGTCAGGGTAAATTTTTCGTCCTCGAGAATCACCATTCCCGGTTTTAATTCGACCAGGTTGATCTGGACAGGTGTTCGATTGCCGCGCAGGGCCACCCCAAAAACGAGGTCTTTTACCCGGGCCAGCGTCGAACGGCCGCCGTAAATATCGAAACTGTCCATGACCTCCCAGCGAGCCAGGGTCGAGACCAGCCCACCCAGCCCCAGGATGTGATCGAGGTGGCTGTGGGTGAGCAGAACTTTGTCGAGCCGCTTGAATCCCAGGCCGGATTGGAGGATCTGCCGCTGCGTTCCCTCCCCACAGTCGACCAGAAAGCGGTACTGCCGGTGCATGACGAGGTGAGCGGACAGGCCGCGCTGGACGGATGGGGTCGAGGCGGAGGTGCCGAGAAAGACGAGTTCAAACATATGGGCTGGTATTATAGGACGCCGGCAGGGTGCGGCCAATGGAAAGACCCGGCCGTGAAGCTCCCACGGGCGGCTCAGGCTGCATCGCCCGCGGGCCAGTAGCGGATGACCGGCTCATCGGCAGCCGGCGGCAGGGCCTGGATGACGCCAGCGAAGGGGCTCATGCCGGGCGGGGTGCCGAAATAGCGGCCGGCTTTCACTGGTGCGGACCGGTCCAGAAATTCGCCCCGGAAGACAAAGCGGATATCCCGGGCTCCTTTTCGCACGAAAATGCCGGCGAGCTGCCGGAGCGCGACCGGCAGGCCGGCCTGCGCCTCGACCAGCCGGGCGGCCGTTTCCCAGGGGGCTTCCTGCCGCACCCCCGGTCCGCCGGGCAGCACCCAGCCGCCGTCACCCGGCACCCAGAGGGTTTCACCGGCCGCGTTGGCCAGCAGCACGTAGGCGGCCGCGGACCAGATCTCCTCCTCTGCCGCCCCGGCCGCCGTCTCAGGGCGGAGGCGGCCGTCGCGCCGGAGGGATACCAGCACCTTGCGCACCTGGCGCGCCAGCCGGTGCAGTCGATCGCCGCGGCCGGAGAACCAGATCGCCGGACCGGTGTGGAAGCGGGCTTTTTCGATGCGCTCCCGGTGCGGCGCCATCATCGGGCGCGGCAGGGTGCGGGTATCGAAAAAGCCGACCTGCGGCGCTTCGGCGGAGGGGGTCGGGACCCCACCGCGAATCAGGCAGCGGAAGGTCAGGTGGAGATGGGAATACGGGTCACCCGGCCAGAACGAGGTCGAAACCAGGCGCACCGGCAGGACCACCATGCCGGTTTCCTCCCGGACTTCCCGGGCCACCCCATCGGTCGGCAGTTCGCCGGATAGGATCGACCCACCGGGCGGGGCCCAGGTCAGGGTGTCATCCCGCTGGATCAGCAGAATATCGTTGTATTGGTTGGTGACGATGCCGGTGGCAACCAGTTTCATGATCGTTATGTCCGCGCCGTGTCCGGGAGGACCACCGCCCGCCCGCGCGGCTCCAATATACCAGCATCCCGATCCCGGTTCCAGACGGCTTCGGCCGGACTAAAATTTCCGTTTGACCGGTTGGCAAAGCGGTGGGGCCGGAGTTATAATTTTCCCTTCGGTCAGGTTTGGGGAAGTGGCGGAACTGGCAGACGCGCATGACTTAGAATCATGTGCCGCAAGGCGTGTGGGTTCGAGTCCCTCCTTCCCCACACGTTTCGAGTCACGACGTTGCCCCACCGCAACGTTTTTTTTCTGACGACATCACCCAATCGCATTTTGAAATTCGATCGCGCCCACCGGCCGCAGCCGCCTCCAGCACTGCCGCCGGGCGCGCCTGAAAAAGAGGTATTGCCGTGAGTTTGACGATTCATACGGAAGAGATGGAAAAGCGCCAGCTGGCGATGACTATCGAAGTGGACGAGGCCCGGGTCACCGGCGAAATGAAGCGCGTGGCCCGGAAGCTGGCCAAGGATGTGCGCATTCCCGGCTTCCGGCCGGGCAAAGCCCCCCTGCAGGTGATCCTGAAGCGGTTTGGCGAGGAAGGGGTGCGCACCCAGGCGGTGGAGGAGATGCTCCAGGATGTCCTTGTCGAGGCGCTGGAAGAGTCGCAGGTTGAACCCTATGTCCGTCCGACCCTGGACGACATGGAAATTTCGCCGAAAGTGACCTTCAAGCTCACCATCCCGCTGGCACCGGAAGTCACGCTCGGCGATTATCGGGCGATCCGCAAAGAGATCGAACCGGTAGCCATTTCCGAAGAGGCGGTCGACGAAGCGATCGAGCGTCTGCGCCAGAGCAAGGCGACGACCGAGGAGGTGGATCGGCCGGCGCAGGCGGGCGATCTGATTAAAATCGCCGGAAAGGGTACGATCGTTCCCGTCGCGGATGGCGACGAGGCGGACGCGAACGCCGACAACGTCATTTTTGATTCAGCCGATGGGCTCGAGTTCGTCCTCGATCCAGAGGTGACCTTCGCCGGCACCGGGTTTGTCGACGAATTGATCGGCCTGTCGACCGGGGATCAGAAATCATTTTCCATTCGCTACCCGGACGACTATGAGGTGTCCGATTTCGCCGGCCGCGAAGCCAGCTTCGACGTGACCGTGCTGAACCTCCAGGTACGGGAAGTGCCGGAAATCGACGAGGAATTTCTCCAGTCGGCCGGCTTCGACACCGTCGACGCCCTGCGCGAGCAGTACCGGGAAGATCTCGAAACCCAGGCGGGCGAAGAGCAGAAATCAAAGGTGATGGAAGAATGGATCGACGAGCTCTCCGCCCTGGCAACGCTCAATTATCCACCCGCCGCCATCGAGGAAGAACTCGACGAATCGCTTGAAAACCTGAAGAAACAGGTCCAGTCCTATGGCTGGGAATGGAGCGACTATGTTCGCAGCCAGAATATTTCAGAAAACGATCTGCGCGAAGGGTGGCGGGAAGACGCCACCCGCAATTTTGAGCGAGCCATCGTCCTGCGCGAATTTATCCGGGCCGAAAAGCTGAAAATCGGCGAGGCAGAGCTCGACGCCATGGTCGACACGCAAATGAGCCGCTTTGGTCAGCTTGACGACGAGATGAAACAGGCGATGCGCAACGTTTTCCTGAGCCCGGAAGGGGTGCAGCGGATGGCCAACGACATCATGGTCGACAAGGCTTACGAACGCATTACGGCGATTCTGGGCGGCAGCGCGCCGGATCTCGACGCGCTGGAAGCCGGGGAAACGGCCGGCGATGACGAGAACGCCGAAGCCGTCACCGGTGCCGAAGCTGCGGCCGGCGAGGCACCCGAGCCGGCGCTCGAAAAAGAGGCCGACGAGTCCTAACGGAATACTTACGGCCGGCTTAATGCAACATTTACGGTGAATTTGTATGCTGACAGGGCGTTGATCGCTGACGACAACGCCCTGTTTATTTAAGGGCAGGCCGCGTCGCGACCGATCAAACCAACCAACCGTTCTTTTTTTCGGAAGGAGAACTCCCGTGGATTTTTACCCAACCTCTCTCGTGCCCATGGTCATCGAGTCCAGCCCTCGTGGTGAACGGGCGATGGACATCTTCTCCCTGCTCTTGAAAGAGCGGATCGTCATGCTGGGTACGCCAATCAACGACCAGATCGCCAACCTGATCGTCGCCCAGCTCCTCTTTCTGGCACGTGAAGATCCGAGCAAACCGATCCGGTTTTACATCAACTCCCCCGGGGGCCAGGTCTACGCCGGCATGGCCATTTACGACACGATGCAGCAGATCGAGTGCCCGGTATCGACGGTCGCTGTCGGATTCACTGCCAGCTTCGGCACCATTCTGCTGACGGCCGGCCATCCGGGCATGCGCTACGCCCTGCCGAATGCCACGATTCACATGCACCAGCCGCTGGGTGGGGCGCAGGGGCAGGCCTCGGACATTCAGATCCAGGCCCAGGAAATTTTGCGCCTGCGCAGCTCGCTGAACGAAATCCTCAGCCACCACTCCGGGCAGCCCCTGGAAAAAATCGCCAAGGATACCGATCGAGATATTTTCATGAATGCCCAGCAGGCCATGGAATATGGGCTGGTCGACCAGGTGTTGATCAACCCGGATAAGGTCCCCCAGAAATAACTGGCCGGCGGGAACGCTTTTCCCGTGCCAGAAAGCCGGGTCTCTCGCGGGACCCGGCTTTTTTATTTGACCCGCCGGCCGCCGGCCAGTTTCGCCTGCAGGGCAGCCAGGGCCTCCCACTCGCCGCGAACGCCCAGATCGGCCTGCTCCGGCCAGGTCGACGGGTCGGCCAGCGAAAAGCGCCAGCCGCCGGCCGCCAGGATTTCCCGCAGGCGGCCGGCGTCGGTCTGGGCCAGAGCAGCCAGATCGGGAATGCCGTGCTCGATGAGAAGGGCGGCGATTTTGGGGCCTATTCCCTCGATTTTCTGCAGCGCCTCCCCGGCAGCCGGCGGCCGGGCGGCCGCGGTTCTGACGGTCCGCGCCACCGGCTTCACCGCCCGCTCCCGGGTGATAATGCCCAGGGCGTCGAGATACCAGCCGCAGCGGCCGAACAGGCCGACGATTTCATGACCGGCCGGGGCGTTCAGGAAAAACTCCTGGTCTCCTCCCGAACCGCCCATATCAGTCGACGACCGCCGGTTGGTGTGGATGCTCAGGCGATCGATAAACCAGCCGGAGGAGCCGTTGAGGCCGAGGATGTATTCGTCCTCATCCAGGATGAAGCGGTGCAGCTGTCCCCCATGCCCACCGACCCGATCCATCGTCACCCGTTCGCCGGCGGCCGTCTCGACGACAAACTGCACGGCGGTCACGTAATCCCCCGTGTAGAGATGAATTTCCCGCAGGCGGCTCCCGGCCGGAACTACGTATTCGCCGAAAACACGGCCGCCAGAACCGCCTGTTGGTCCGATTTTACCCATCGTCTCCTCTCATCACCCGGTCCCAGACGCCCCAAACCAGCGCCGCCGGTCCCTCCAATTCCACCACAAAGTCCACTCCCAACCCCCATCAAAACGCCGTGCTGAACTCCTTCACCGCCTTCGGTCCATTCCGCTCCAGGCCGGCGTAGAACCGCTCCTGGTCCTGGAGGCGGAAGTCGATGCGCTCGACGCGGAACGGGGCCAGCCGCTCCCCTTTCCGCCGCCTCTCGCCAACCTCCAGCAGATAATTCAGCGCGTTTTCCACGCTTTCGGCGTTGGTCCAATCGGATTTATAGACCGGCCGGCCGCCCCGGTTGAAGATCCAGGTCATGTTGGGCATCGATCCGTAGGCCCGGTGGCAGCGGCCGTCCAGGGCGTCGAGCAGGATCGGCCGGGTGACCTGATAGACATCCCGCAGCGCCTGGGCGTGGCGCATTTTCTGCTCGAAGCTGGTCAGATGGGGGTAATGCTCGCCGGGGTGGGCTTCATGGGTATAAAGGAAAATCGAGGCGATATCGTGCGCGGCGTGGCGATCGGCAATGGCATTCATGGATGGCGACGCCATCCCACAATACGGTCAGGTAAAGCTGCCGAATTCGACCACCGTGTAGGCGTGGCGGCTCCATATCGCACTGAGGCTGGTTTCCGTTCCGTCGAGGTGCCACAGTGGAAAATCGGGGGCCGGGTCCCAGAGAGGGGGACTTTCGTCAAACCGCATCCAGGGAATAAAATTTTCCGGCACAAAGGCATCGTAGTTGTATTTTTCGAGCAGCTTCTGATCTTTCATCCGCTCCATCCCTCCAGGATCATGATGGCCGTCGTTGGTAGTGGATATGCCACAGAGTGCTCCAGCTTTCACCGCCGTCTTCCGACCGCTGCCAGAGCCATTCCAGGGTGTCCATTTGAATATTGTACCAGACCATGCGCTGTTTAATCGGCTTCCCTGCTAAAATCGCCTCGCGAAGAAGAACCATGCGGTCTTTCTGCCAGCCGCCGGTAAAATCGAGGTAGAGACCGCTGCTGTCGACCCAGGTCTGCTTCCAGCAGCCGGCGGCCGCGTCGTAGGTCGAAACGCTCAGCCCGCTGAATGAGCCGGACGGTTCGGCCGCGAACTGCTCGCGGATGATCCGGTCTCCGAGAATCTTATCGATCTGGTTGGTGCCCTGGCCGTCTTCCCCCCAGGTCAGATCCCATCGGCCCAGCCAGAAATCGAACTGCATGGCTTCTGGGGGCGGTGAAGCGGCTTCCGTGGATGGCTGATTTTCCTCCGACATCTGCATCCTCCTGGCGGCCCCTAAAAAAAAGCCCCGGCCACCTGAATGGTCGAGGCAGTGACGGTTTTTAGTCGTCGGGTAGGTGGCGCAATTATACCGAGATCGGGTCAGATCCGGCAAGCAGGTCGCCGGTTTCGCCGTCCAGGTGAAGACCGGGTCACCTATAAAAAATGAAAGGAGACGAGATGCGAAAACCGCTCCTGTTTTTTTCGGCGGCCGTCGGGCTGCTCGCCCTTCTGCTGGCGGGACGCTGGGTCGGCCGGCCGCGGGCCGGCGGCGAATACATCCCGCCGGTCGATGCGGGGTGTGCTCCCGGGCAGGTGACGCGGGTGGCGGTGATCGGCGACTATGGCTACGCCGGACCGGCCGCCGCGGCCGTGGCTTCCCTGGTGGCCGGCTGGAATCCCGATTTGATCATCACCACCGGGGATAACAACTACCCCTGGGGAGCGGCCGCCACCATTGACGAGAATATCGGCCAGTATTACCACGACTTCATTCTGGGGTATGCCGGCCGGTTCGGCAGCGGCTCCCCCACCCAGCGCTTTTTCCCGTCGCCCGGCAACCACGACTGGGTGACGCCGGGGGCGCTCCCCTACCTCGACTTTTTTATCCTGCCCGGAAATGAGCGGTATTACGATCTGCGCTACGGCTGCCTCCACCTCTTCGCCCTGGACACCGATGGGCAGGAGCCGGACGGCAATACGGCCAGCTCGAACCAGGCCAAGTGGCTCGAGCGGCAGCTGGCGGAAACGGCCGGCTTCTGGCGGATCGCCTACGGCCATCACCCCCCTTATTCTTCCGGCCCGCACGGCTCCCAGGCCGCCCTCCAGTGGCCGTTCGCGCCCTGGGGGCTGGACGCGGTCCTGGCCGGCCACGACCACCTCTACGAACGGCTGTCGGTCGGTGGGCTGCCCTATTTCGTCAATGGGCTCGGCGGCAATCCGGGCATCTACGACTTCCAGCCCCCGGTACCGGGCAGCCTCGTCCGCTACAACGACAAACACGGGGCGATGCTCCTGGAAGCAACCGGCGAGCGGCTCCGCTTCCGCTTTATCGCGATTGACGGCCAGACCATCGACGATTTCTCTCTCTTCCAGGCGATCGACACCGTTTTCCTGCCGGTCCTCCTGCGCGGATCCCCATAAAAAAAGCCGGAGATCGCTCTCCGGCTTGAGACATTCAATGCGCGTCGCCCGCTTCGCTACAGGATCCGGGAGCGAACTTCGGAGCTGATGTAGTCGAGGGTGCCGACGACGATGGCGATGGCGATCATCATGACAGCCGCCTGGCGGTACTGCAGCAGGTTGATCGCCTGTGCCAGGACAAAGCCGATGCCGCCGCCGCCGCCAAACCCGATGATCGTCGACATGCGGACGTTGATATCCCACCGGTAGAGTGTGAAGGCGATGTAGGGTGGGACGATCTGGGGAATCACGGCGAAGACGACCCGCTGCAGGGCGGTTGCCCCGGTGGCGGTGATCGCTTCCAGGGGGCCTTCTGAGATATTTTCGACCTGTTCGGAGAAGAGCTTCCCGAGAGCGGCGACGGTGTGCAGGGTCAGGGCCAGCACGCCGGCGAACGGGCCGATGCCGACCCAGACGGCGAAGGTGATCACATAGACGAGCGGCTCAATGGAGCGAATGACATTGAGGATCGAGCGCACAACCGTGTAGGTGATCAGGCCGACCGGCATCAGCCGTTTGGGGGTGATGAACGCAGCCGCGGCCGCCCCGAGTCCCCCGCCGATCAGCGCCGGGTAGAGGGTCCAGTTCAGCGGGTTGTCAATCACGTAGAGCCAGTTCACCATGGCGCCAAAGCCCCACACGAGAACCGCGGTGCCGAGACCGGTGGCGATAATCGTCAGCAGACGGGCCGGGGCGGCCGGCCAGCGCAGCACCGCCTCCTGGCCGAAGCGGCTGCCGTAAGAAAGGGTCATCATGCCGAGGATAAAGCCGACGATCCCCGGTGCGGCGACCAGGAAGAACTCGGCCGCCAGGGCGAAAAAGCTGCCGATGAAGCCGAAAGGTCCCAGGAGTTCGGCCAGCCAGAGGCCGAACACCATACCGACCCGGGATAAGAAGGCGATGCCAGACAGCGCGAGAATGGTGGCGCCGGCGACCCGTCCGAGGGCGATCAGGGCGCTGCGGGTCGTCTGTTCTTTGGTGCTGATGACCGACGGCCCGACCCGCAGAGAGCCCCAGGCAGCCGCAAACAGGACCACCGCCCCCCCCAGCTGAACCATCGAGCTGGAGCCGAGGAGCAGCGATCCGGAAATCAGCAGGCTGGTCAATTCCCGCCCGCCCCAGTAGCCGATGACGAGCGCCACCACCCCCGACATGACGGCCGCCAGAGGAGAACCGACGGTTTCCATCAGGTTCCGGGCTGAGATAAATGAGATTGGAATCGACAGGATGGTGCCGACCGTCGTCGCCAGCAGGGCCAGCAGAATCGTTTCCGTGATTTTTTCCAGGGTGATGATCGATGCGGTGCTCAGACCGCTGATCCCGGTCTGCCATTTTTCTTCAACCTCGATTCGCTGGGGCTCGTCAGTCGGCCGGATATCCGGCATCGCAAATTCAATTTCAAAGCGGCCGTCGGCATCGGTGCGGAAGGTCGTCAGGGCGCGCGTCGTGGCGATCGCCCCGGGGGGATGCCAGCGGAGGAGGCCGCTGGTCCGCGGCCGGAAGCCGGAGCCGGTCAGGGTTAATATTTCCTGCGTCGTGCTGGCGCAGTTCGGCGCCAGGGTCACCACCCGTTCCCCCAGGCTGGTCTGCGACCCTTTGATTTCATCGCCGCAGGGCATGCGAATCGTGATGTCCATGCTGCGGATTTCTTCGTCATAGGTGAAGAAATCCGGCCGGGCCAGGGCGCGCAGCACGCGGATGGCGGTTTCCTGCCGGCGCGGCTCGAGCGGCTCCTTCAGATTGATTTCGGTGTCCTGCACCGCAAAGGTGTAAATGAGAAAGAGGACGACGACGATGCCGATCGTCCGCAGTGCCCGCAGCCCGGGGCTGAGCTGTTCCTTTTTTCTTCGTCTGGCCATGATGTTCTGAAATCCCCTAACCGATCCGTTCGGCTTCCTGGCCGTAGATTTCTTTGAAGCGGCGGTCATCGATCTCGTTCGGTTTCCCTTCGAAGACGAGCCGCCCTTCGTTGAGGGCGATCACCCGGTCCCCGTATTGTTGGACCAGGTCGAGGAAGTGGAGACTGACCAGCACGGTGATGTTGTCCTCCTGGGCGATCTGCTTGAGCTGGCGCATGATGCTGTGGGCGAGCACCGGATCGAGGCTGGCCACCGGCTCGTCGGCCAGCATGATTTCGGGCTCCTGCATGAGGGCGCGGGCGATGCCGACCCGCTGTTTCTGCCCGCCGCTGAGCTCGTCTGCCCGGTTGTTGATCTTATCGGCGATGCGCACCCGCTCCAGATTGGCGCGGGCCATGGCGACATCTTCGGTCGGAAAGCGGCCGAGCATGCTGGCGATTGGGTTGACATAACCTAACCGGCCGCTGAGGACATTGGTCAGCACCGACGACCGGTCAACCAGATTAAACTGCTGAAAGATCATGCCGATCCGGCGGCGGGCCCGCCGCAGCTCCTCCCCGGTGACGTGCGACAGCTGCAGGTCGTTCCACCAGATCTCCCCTTCCGTCGGGTCGATCAGCCGGTTGATGCAGCGCAGGAGCGTGCTCTTCCCGGAGCCGCTCAGACCGACGACCGTCAGGAACTGTCCCCGCGGCACCTCGAAGCTCACCCGATCCAGGGCTTTGGTGCCATCATCGTAAATTTTCGTGAGGTTGGTAACTCGTAGCATAAGGATTTTGATCCACGGCCGCTTCCGGCCGGTAGGCCCCATGCCGGTCAATCACCCACCGGGCTGCCGGGCGTCTGGGCCGAAATTGGCTTTCTGACAACAGGACTAATTCTGCAAAGGCGACAGTTTTTTTAATTTTTATCGAGCGAAACGGGGGCAGTTCGAGAATGAAATTTCCCTGGGACAGCACCGCCAGCCGGGGCACAAAAAAGGAGCTGGGTGGGCTCGCAGCCCACCCAGCTCTCACAGATCGGATGTTTACTGATTGAGGATGTCTTCCTCAGTATAACCCAGGGCTTTGATCAGGAAGCGAACCGGATCAAAGAAGGAGTCATTGACGGGCGCGGCCCCGGTCCAGTTGTAGAACGACTCGGAGCAGAGCGTGACCGTCCCTTCCGGCGGGTTCAAGCAGGCATCGGAGCCGACGTAATCCTGCAGCGCCTTGATAATCTTCTGCGCCTGATTCAGCGGGAATTCAGCCCCGAAGGAGACCGTGTCGTTCGGAATCTGGTCGGTCAGGGTCAGGATGCGCGTCTTTTCGAAGATATCCGGCGCGGTTTCCATCGCTCCAGCGCGGGCATCGAGAATGCGGTAGCCGCCCTCGCTGGGGCCGCCAGCCACAAAAACGCGCCCTTCGTTCGTGCGCTCGGGCGGAACACCGGCATCGCGCCAGATTTCCGGATCGTCCACCCCAAACTGCCAGCTGCGGTCGAGGTTGTCCGGCAGGAGCGGCGGGCTGAAGAAACCGGTAGCAAATTCCACGTCCCCGTTGTAGACCGCCAGCATGGCGCCGGTGTGGCCGCCCGCTTCGACGATCTCACCCGGCTCGACGCCGGCATCGGAGAGCATGGCGCTCGGGAAGAGAAATCCGGAGGTCGAAGTCACGCTGGGCACAGCCCATTTCTTGCCGGCCAGGTCCTCGATCGACTGGATGTCGCTGTCCGCCGGGACGATGATTTGCGCCGCATACCACGGCAGGCCGAAGCGCACGGCCGCGTTGCCGACCTGGACGCCGCAGCGCTCGTTGGCCAGCACATAGCCCAGGGCCGGGATGAAGGCCATGGTATCATCCGGCGAGGCGCAGATCGCCTCGATTGTGGCCGCGTAGCTGGTCGGCACGCTGACTTCAAATTCGAACCCGGTGGCGGCCTTCAACGAGTCGGCCAGAATCTCACCGCCGCTAACGATGACATCGGCATCCACGGAAGGCACGAAGAGCACCTGAATCGGCCGGTCCACCGAACCCAGGGGTGCTTTTTCCTTCTCGACTTCTTCAACGACCGTCTCGGTGACGACGCGGGTCACTTCGACAGGGACCTCGACCTCAACCGGGACTTCTTCCTTGACCGTTTCCGTCACCACGCGCGTGACTTCCACGGTCTGTGGCTGGCAGGCTGCCAGGGCCAGAACGGCCAGCAAGCCGAGCACAGCCCATCTCAATGCATTGCGAAACATAATTCTTCTCCTTTCAGGTTAAAAATGGGCTTCTATTTTGACCGGGGGCATAGGGTGAATAAAAACTGTTAGATTGATACTAAGGAAAGGACGCGTCCTTTCCGATGATGAAATTGTCCGCGTCGATAATACTTTAATCGGATTTGCGGCGCAAGACGGGTCCCCCCCCCAACCGGAGTGCGCACAGCGGGCGGCCGGCTGCCGCCGCCTGCCACCTTTTGCAGGGGTCTTTTTCACGTGCGTGCGTGCGTGAATGAAGGTTTTTTTTCTGGCCGGCTAAATCGAGGGGAGAGAGCACCCTCCGTTCCGGTTCGGGTGGTTGGGATCCTGCCAACCACCCGCACCGGGTTGTGGCATAATACCCGTATGAATCCACCATTTCCCCTCCTGGAAACATCCATGGGCGATCTGCTGGATCGCCAGGCCGACGGGACGCTGACCGCCCGCCGGATTTGCGAGCTCTACCTGGAGCGGATTGAGGCGGTTGACCGCGCGGGACCGCAGCTCGGCGCCGTCCTGGAGATCAATCCGCAGGCGCTGGCCGAAGCCGAGGCGCGGGATCGCGAGCGGGCCGGCGGCCGGCTGTGCGGGCCGCTGCACGGGATTCCACTCCTGATCAAAGACAACATCGAGACGGCCGCCCCCCTGACGACGACGGCCGGCTCCCTGGCCCTGGCCGGGTCCGTGCCGGACCGCCCCGCGCCGATCGTCGAGCGGCTGACGGCTGCCGGCGCCATCATCCTGGGCAAAGCCAACCTGTCGGAGTGGGCCAATTTCCGCTCGACCCGCTCCACGAGCGGCTGGAGCAGCCTGGGCGGGCAGACCCGCAATCCCTACGCCCTCGACCGCAACCCGAGCGGCTCTTCCTCCGGATCGGGGGCGGCCGTGGCGGCCAACCTCGCCCCCGCCGCTCTCGGCACCGAAACCGATGGATCGATCGTCAGTCCGGCGGCCGCCTGCGGCATCGTCGGCCTCAAGCCGACCGTCGGGCTGGTCAGCCGGACGGGCATCATCCCCATCGCCGAAAGCCAGGATACGGCCGGGCCGATGACCCGGACCGTCCGCGACGCCGCCCTGCTGCTCCAGGTCCTGGCCGCGCCGGACCCCGCCGATCCGGCCACCCGCCAGGCTCGCATTGAAGGGGACTACACCGCCTTTCTCCAGGCCGAGGGGCTCCAGGGAGCCCGGATCGGGGTCGGCCGGCAGTTTTGCGGCCGCCATCCGCTGATCGACGCGCTCTTCGAGGAAGCGCTGGAGACGATCAGCCGGCTGGGCGGAACAATCGTCGACCCGGTCGAGATTCCCACCCTGAACGATTGGCGCGAGGCGGAATTTACCCTGCTGCTCTATGAATTCAAAGACGGGCTCAACCGCTACCTGGCCGGGCTGGGAGCGGCCGCGCCGGTCCAATCACTCGACGCCCTGATCGAATTCAACGAGCAGCACGCAGCGCAGGTGATGCCCTTTTTCGGCCAGGAGATCCTGATGAAAGCGGCCGCCTGCGGTCCCCTGACCGATCCGGCTTACCTCAAGGCCCGGGATAAATGCCGGGCGCTCAGCCGGGAAAAGGGGCTGGACGCCGTCTTCCAGAAACACGGGCTCGATGCCCTGATCGCCCCGACCCGCGGCCCAGCCTGGCTGATTGATCCGGTCAACGGAGACAGCCACACGGAAGGGGCGTCGTCCGCCGCGGCCGTATCCGGCTATCCCCACCTGACCCAGCCCCTCGGCTCGGTGCACGGGCTGCCGGTCAATCTTTCCTGGATGGGGCTCCCCTGGCAGGAAGGGCGGCTGATCCAATACGCATTCGCCTTCGAGCAGGAGCAGCCGGCCCGCCGGCCGCCGGCCTTTTTGCCCTCCGCGGCCATCGACGGCCTCCCTTGACAGGGGCGGTTGGGGTCGTATAATGTTTTTTAAAGTACCCAGACACAACGCGTTGATCGGGATGAGTAACCGGGCACTCTGCTCCAGAGAGCCGCGGCCGGCAGGCTGGAAGCCGCGGCAGTCCAGAGACCGGTGAAAACCACCCGGGAGCGGGGTGGGTGTGGGACAGGCGTCCGTTTGCAGTGTTCAGTAAACAGGATCCAGTGATCAGACGACCGGTCTTCGTGGACCACCGAATACGGAACTTAGATTACCGCAAACCAAACTGAACACCATCAGCCCCCTTCCTGTCCACTGAACCACCTCCGGCAGGCCCCGTTATCGGCCGCAGCGAGGGTTTCGGCACGGCCGGAACTGAAGTTGGGTGGAACCACGATGAAACCAGCCATCGTCCCAGCGGGGATGATGGCTGTTTTATTTTTGAGGACGACGATGATCCGGTACGAGCACATGGAACGAAGGAACCGAACTAGGCGGCGGTGACCGGGGTCGGCGGCCGGTCGCCGGCAGGATGCCGCCTGTGATTAAAAGCGATAGCACTCCCTGAACAGGAATACAAGATCATGTCTGCGTTCGAAAATGAGCATATCCCCTATGAAGATTCGGAGCTCTACCGGATCCGCCACTCGGCCGCTCATGTGCTGGCCGAAGCGGTCCTGAGCCATTTTCCGGAAGCCAAACTCGGCTTCGGCCCCCCGGTTGAAGACGGTTTTTACTACGATTTCGACCTGGGCCAGGATGAAAAAGGCCGGTCCCTCACGTTTTCCGAAGAAGACCTGGAGCAGATCGAAGCGACGATGAAAAAGCTGCTCAAACAAAACGCCCCGTTTGAGCAGAGCAGTTTGAGCATCGCCGAAGCCCGGGCTCTGTTCGCCGATCAGCCCTACAAAATCGACCAGATCGAGGCACTGGCGGCCGGCAGGCTCGACGAGAACGGCAGCCCGACGGAGGAACCGGCCGAACGGGTCGGCATCTACCGCCATCGGGAATTTGTCGACCTCTGCCGCGGTCCCCACGTCGGCTTCACGAAGCAGGTCCGGCACAATGCGGTCAAGCTGCTGCGGACGGGCGGCGCGTACTGGCGCGGAGACGAAAAAAATCCGCAGCTGCAGCGCATCTACGGCACGGCCTGGCCCAGCAAGGAAGCGCTCGACGACTACCTGCAGCTCCTCGAAGAGGCCCGGGCGCGCGACCACCGCAAGCTCGGCAAAGAGCTCGAACTTTTTCACATTTCCTCCCTGGTTGGCTCCGGGCTCCCTTTGTGGCTGCCGAAAGGGGCCGTCCTGCGCGAAACGCTCGAGAGTTTTCTGCGCCAGGCACAGCTCGAGCGCGGCTACCAGCCGGTCATCACGCCGCATGTCGGCAAGCTCGACCTCTACATCACGAGCGGCCACTATCCTTATTATAAGGAAAGCCAGTACACGCCGATCGACGTCGACGACGAGAAGTTCCTGCTGAAGCCGATGAACTGCCCGCACCACATCGAGATTTACAAGAGCAAACCGCGCAGCTACCGGGATCTGCCCGTGCGGCTGGCGGAATTCGGCACGGTATACCGCTATGAAAAGAGCGGTGAGCTGAACGGCCTGACGCGGGTGCGCGGTTTCACGGTGGACGACTCCCACCTGTTTGTCACGCCCGACCAGCTCCAATCGGAGTTCATCAACGTCGTCAACCTGATCCAACATGTCTTTCACACGATGGGTTTCGAAGACTTTCGCGCCCGGCTGGGGACGAACGACCCGGACAGCGACAAGTACGCCGGCACGCCGGAAATGTGGGCCCGCGGCGTGAGCGCCATTCGCGAGGCGGCCGATTCGGTCAGCATGGATTACACGGTCGAAGTCGGCGAAGCCGCTTTCTACGGCCCCAAGCTCGACTTCATCTTCCGGGATGTGCTCAAGCGGGAATGGCAGCTCGGCACGGTGCAGGTCGACTTTCTGCTGCCGGAGCGCTTTGACCTGGAGTACATCGGTGAAGATGGCCAACCCCACCGCCCGGTCATGATCCACCGGGCGCCGTTCGGCAGCATGGAGCGCTTCGTCGGCATCCTCATCGAACATTTCGCCGGCGCTTTTCCCCTCTGGCTGGCGCCGGTGCAGGTCGTCGTCGTGCCGATCGCCGACCGGCATGTCGCCTACGGCGAGGCGGTCGCCGCCGAGCTGCGGGCGGCCGGCCTGCGGGTGGAAGTGGACGGCAGCAGCGATCGGATGAACAAAAAAATCCGCAACGCTCAGCTGCAGAAAGTACCATATATGCTCGTTATCGGAGACAAGGAAGCCGAAGGCGGCCTGGTCGCCGTGCGGACGCGGGACAACGAGGACCGGGGGGCGGTTCCCCTGGCCGCCTTTAAACGGCAGGTCGGAGAGCTGGTCGCCCGGCGCAGCCAATCCCTTTAAGTTGAGTAGAGTTCAACCGGGGCCGGTTCAGGCAATGAACCGGCCCCAGCCTGTTTAAGCCCATGATTCGCATCGTCACCGACAGCACCTGCGATCTGCCGCTTCCCCTGGTGGAAGCACACCGAATCACCGTTGTGCCTGCTTATGTCAACATCGGCACGCGGAGCATTCGCGATGATATCCAGCTGAAGCGCTCCCAGTTCTACGCCGATCTGGCCGGCTTCGATCCCTATCCGACGACTTCGGCGCCGGCCCCCGGCGAGTTCGGCGCCGTCTACGAGCAGTTGACCCGGGAAGGGGCCACGCAGATTCTTTCGATTCACGTGGCGTCTACGCTGAGCGGCATCCTCAACGCCGCCCGCAGCGGCGGCGAAATGGCCGAAAGCGCGCCGATCACCTTTATTGACTCGCGCCAGCTATCCATGGGGTTGGGCTTCCAGGTGCTGGCGGCCGCCCGCCTGGCCGGAGAGGGGCAGCCGCCGGCCGCCATCGCCGCCGCCCTCGAAGAACAGGCCGGCCGGACCCGTGTCTTCTGCGTTTTGGAAGCGCTCGACGCGCTGCAGCGCAGCGGCCGGGTCAGCCGCTTCGTAGCCGGGGTGGGCAACATGCTGCAGGTCAAGCCGATCATCCAGGTTTACGACGGGGAAGTGACGGCCGTCGAGCGGGTGCGCACGCAGAACCGGGCGCTGCGGCAGCTGGTCGCCCACAGCCTGGCGGCTGGCCGGATCAACCAGATCGCCTTTCTCAACACGAACACAACGGCCGTCTACCAGCAGCTTCTCGAGCTGCTCACGCCCGACCTCCCCCACGGCGTCACCCCCGTCGAAACGATCGCCTGCCCGGCCATCGGCGTCCACGTCGGCGCCGGGGCGGTTGGCGTCGTCCTCGTCGTCGACCCCTGACCGGAAGCGACGGCCGCGGGCACGTCTTTCGCCGAGAAACAGGTATAATGGGAGGGAATCGACAGCAGATGCAGATCATTTATGAGCAAATCATTTAATCGGTTAGCCAGCGTCCTCAAACTCGAAGCCCAGCAAGGCTACCAGAACAAAGCGGTCGTCGGGGGTCTGCGCCAGTTTATCTCTTTCTGGATTAGCCAGGCGCGGGAAGAGGCGGTCGACGAAGCCGATATGGCCTTCATCGAGCAAACCGCCGAAGCCCTCAGCGATTACGCCGTTCTGCCAGGGAAGATGGCGCGGGCCGGCATCGTCCAGCGGGTGCTGGAAAAACTGGAGCAGCGCGAACAGCGCGTCGCCCGGCTCGAACCGGTCGGCGAACCGGCCGATCGTCCCCTCGACACCCAGCCAGAGAAAGAAATCAGCAGCCCGGTTTCGGGAGAGACGGCCGTCACTGAAGCCGTCTCCGACGACGAGGACTGGGAGCAAGAAGAAGAAGACGGGGAGGAGGACAGGGAAGAGGAAGAAGAGGGAGAGATCGAGGAAGCCCCATCCCGCCCCCGCCTGACTCGCCCCGCGGCCGCCCCCGACGCCGAAGGGGTCGGACAAAACGTCATCGCCGTTCGCGGCGTCGGGAGTCACATGGCCGGGCTTCTGGCCAACCTGGGGATTGAAACGATTGAGGATCTCCTCTTCCATTTTCCCCGCCGGTATGATGACTATACGACAATGAAGCCGATCAATCGGCTCAAATATGGGGAGCAGGTCACCATCATCGGCACCATCTGGGAAGTGCGGGCGCGCAAGAGCCGGCGCAACACCACGGTGGTCCAGGCGATTATCAGCGACGGATCCGGCAGGATCCAGGCGACCTGGTACAACCAGCCCTGGCTCACCCAGCAGCTCAAGTCGGGCCACCGCGTCGTCGTTTCAGGCAAGGTCGAGCAGTACCTCGGCCGGCCGGTTTTCAACTCGCCCCAGTGGGAGCTCCTCTCGATGCAGGCCCTGCGCACGGGGCAGATTGTCTCGGTTTACCCGCTGACCCAGGGGCTGAGCAACTACAAGCTGCGCAAGATCATGATGAGCGCCGTCCCCTACTGGGCCCGCCGCCTGGAGGATCCTCTGCCAGATGGGATGCGCAGCCGGCTGCAGCTGCCAGATCTGGCCACGGCGCTGAACCAGATTCATCTGCCGGAAAGCCAGGAAGAAATGCTGGCCGCCCGCCGGCGGCTGGCCTTCGAGGAGCTGCTCCTGCTCCAGCTGGGCATGTTCGCCCAGCGCCGGACCTGGCTCGAGATTCCAGGCCAGCCGCTGCAGAGCGACGGCGCCCAGCGCCGGCGCTTTATCGCCAGCCTGCCCTTCGCCCTGACCGGCGCCCAGGAGCGGGTCATCGACGAAATCACGCGGGACATGGCCACCGGCCAGCCGATGAACCGGCTGCTCCAGGGGGATGTCGGCGCCGGCAAAACCGCCGTGGCGGCCGCCGCCATGGTGACGGCCGCCGCCGCCGGCAGCCAGGCGGCCCTGATGGCGCCCACGGAAATCCTGGCCGAGCAGCACGCCCGCGGCCTGAGCGCCTTGCTCGAACCGCTTGGCATCGGCCTGGTTCTGCTGACCGGCAGTCTCAGCGCCGGCGAGAAGGCCGCCCGCAAAGAGCGGATCGCGGCCGGTCAGGCCCATGTCGTCATCGGCACCCATGCCCTGATCCAGGATGACGTCGCCTTCGCCAACCTGGGGCTGGCCGTCATCGACGAGCAGCACCGCTTCGGCGTCGACCAGCGAGCCGCCCTGCGCGAAAAGGGGCCGCAGGCCGGCGGGCAAACGCTGACCCCGCACCTCCTGGTCATGAGCGCCACCCCGATTCCCCGCTCGCTGGCCCTTTCTCTCTACGGCGACCTCGACCTGTCGGTGCTCGACGAGATGCCGCCCGGCCGGCAGGAGATCGGCACCCACTGGATCCGCCCGCGCGAGCGGGAGCGCGGCTACGGCTTTGTGCGCGGCCAGGTCGAAAAGGGGCGCCAGGCGTATATCATCTGCCCGCTCGTCGAAGAGTCGGACAAAATCGAGGCGGTAGCCGCGGTCGAAGAATACGAGCGGCTCTCGCAGAAAATCTTTCCGGATCTGCGGCTGGGGCTCGTCCACGGCCGGCTGTCCGGCGCCGAAAAAGAGGCGGTCATGCGCCAGTTTTACGCCGGCGAGCTCGACATTCTCGTGGCCACCTCGGTCATCGAAGTCGGCGTCGACGTTCCCAACGCCACGGTGATGGTCATTGAAGGGGCCAACCGCTTCGGCCTGGCCCAGCTCCACCAGTTTCGCGGCCGGGTCGGCCGGGGGGAGCACCAGTCCTACTGTCTCCTCGTGGCCGATGAATCGACCCCCGACGCCGAACAGCGGCTGTCCGCGCTGGAGCAGACCAATGACGGCTTCCAGCTGGCGGAAAAAGACCTCGAGCTGCGCGGTCCCGGCGAATTTTTCGGCCGGCGGCAGAGCGGTCTGCCGGAGCTGCGGCTGGCTTCCCTCACCGACATGCAGATGCTGCAGGCCGCCCGGGCCGAAGCCGGCCGCCTTTTTGAGGAAGATCCGCTGCTGGAAAAAGAGGAACATCGACTGCTCCGGGAACGGGTCCGCCGCTTCTGGGAAGAGGCGGCCGACATCAGCTGAGCTTCGGCCAGAAATGGAGCGCTCTCAGCCAAGGAAAAGACCATGCAGAATCCGATTCGCGCGATCTACGCCGGGACCTTCGACCCGATTCACTACGGCCACATCGACCTGATCAGGCGGGCCTCGATGCTCTTCAGCGAGCTCTTTGTCGGGGTCTACGACCACCGCGTCCCCTCCAAGTCGATCGTCTTCAGCGCCCAGGAGCGGGTCGATATGATCCAGGAAGTGATCAATGGGCTGGACAATGTCACCGTCATGACCTTTGGCGGTCTCCTGGTCGATTTTGCCAAGGAGATCGACGCCACGGTCCTCGTCCGCGGGCTGCGGGTTTTTTCCGATTTCGAATTTGAATTCCGGATGGCTCTGGCCAACAAGCGGCTCTCTCCCGGCATTGAAAGCGTCATGCTGATGACCAGGGAAGAGCACTCCTTCCTCAGCGGAACCACCGTCCGGGAAATCGCTTCGCTGGGGGGGGACGTCTCGAGCATGGTGCCCCCGTCCGTGGCCAAGGCCCTCTACACCCGGTTTCAGCAGGGCCACCTGGTGAATAACCGCCCGGTACCGTTGCGGGATTAATGGAATTCGCGCTATAATGTGACATAATGTCGAAAACCTAGAGATCTGAGCGCGGAGAGAACGATCGGATTGAAGCGGCCGGCCGCCGCCCCGGCAATCTCTCCCCACTCGAACGGGATGCACCATGGACATTTTGCACCTTGTCGATCGCCTGGAACAGCTCCTGACCGAGAGCCGCCGCATTCCGATGACGGCGAGCATCATCGTCGACGAAGATCGCATCTTCAACCTCATCGATCAGATGAAAATCAGCATTCCCGAAGAGGTCAAGCGGGCCGGCCGGGTCGTGGCTGAGAAAGAGCGGGTTCTGGCCCAGGCCAAGGAAGAAGCCGACCGGATTCGCGAGCTGGCCCGCCAGGAGGCTGAGGAGCTGATCAAACGGGACGCCATTGTCCAGGCGGCCCACCAGCGAGCGGAGGCGATCCAGGCGCGCGCCGAGCGAGCGGCCGCCAGCCTGCGCGAAGATGCCGATCTCTACTC
>JBFFZG010000028.1:0-26206 GCA_041568735.1 Promineifilaceae bacterium (SeqCode) | reverse complement strand
TTTGGGGGGGGCCTCAGTTTCCCGGAAACTGCCAGTTTCCGGGAAACTTAAGCCGCCAATCTGGCCAAATTTTGCCACGCTCCTCACCCTGAAAGCTCCCAACTTTTTTCAACTTTTATCGATCCCGCCCCTCACACCGCCGGCCGCGCCCGTGATGAGCACCACAGGGGAGGATTTGTCAGTCATCAATTGTCACCCGCTTTGCTCCTCAGACCCGCAAGGGGAGAGGCGTTATTATTGGGGGGAAACGAAGGCGGAATTGAATGGGCGGCTGCCGCACTCCGGTAAATATTTACCTCTTCGGCCGGCAGGTCGCGTTTGCTCCAATCCTCGGCTACAATTCGGCAGCAGGCGGCTGAACTGGCACCGCCTGGACTCCACCACAATCGACCGAATCGAGAGGATGACATGACCCGCATGGCTCAGCGCGTGGCCGGCTTTGCCACGACGATTTTTACCGAAATGACCGCCCTGGCCGTCGAGCATGGGGCGATCAACCTGGGGCAGGGCTTCCCCGATTTTGCCGCCCCGGATTTCATCAAGGAGGCGGCCCGGGAGGCGATTGCGGCTGATATCAACCAGTATGCCCCCCTCGGCGGACGCCCCCGCGTGCGAGAGGCGATCGCGGCCAAAGTCGCCCGTGCCGAAGGGCGCGCGGTCGATCCGGATCGGGAAGTCGCCGTCATGGTTGGGGCTACTGAGGGGATTTTCGCAACGATTATGGGTCTGGTCAATCCGGGAGACGAAGTCATTCTTTTCGAGCCTTACTACGACTCTTATCTCCCATGCGTGCAGTGGGCCGGCGGCATCCCCCGCTTCTACACCCTCTATCCCCCGGACTGGCCGATTGACCTCGAACGGCTCGAGGCCCTTTTTTCCGACAAAACCCGCCTCATTTTGATCAATACCCCGCATAACCCGACCGGCAAGGTGTACAGCCTGATCGAGCTGCAGCTCATCGCCGACCTGTGCGTGAAATACGATGTCATCGCCGTGGTCGACGCCGTCTACGAGCACATTCTCTTCGACGACGCCCACCACCACGCGCTGGCCGTTCTGCCCGGCATGGCCGGCCGCACCGTCACAATTTCCAGCCTGGGCAAGACCTTCAGTGTCACCGGCTGGAAAACCGGCTGGACGATCGCCCCACCGGACTTAACCACGGCCATTCTACGCGCCTACCAGTTTGTGACCTTTTCCGGGATTCATCCCTTTCAAGAAGCGGCCGCCAGCGCCCTCATCGCGGCCGAGCACAACGGCTACTACGAAGAGCTGCGGGAGCTGTACCAGGGCAAGCGGGATCTGTTAGCCGGCATCCTGGCCGGCGCCGGGCTCCCTCCCCTGCGTCCAGCAGGGACCTACTTCGTCATGGTCGACATCAGCCACCTGGGATTTGCCAATGATGTCGAATTTTGCCGGTACCTGACCACCGAGGTCGGCGTGGCGGCGATTCCCCCCAGCGCCTTCTACCAGGATCCGGCCAACGGCGCCGGCCTGGCCCGCTTCGCCTTCTGCAAGCGGGATGACGTGCTCATCGAAGCCGGCCGGCGGCTGGCCCGCCTGAAGCTCTAAAGACCCGCCTGCCCGGGTCGACGAATCCGATCAGCCGGCCTTTTCTTCCCCTTCTTCGGGCTCCTTGAGGGTGATCCGGCGGAACCGCTCGGCATATTTAAAGCCGACTTTGGCGCCGTTTTCCCGGGCCCAGTTTTTGATCCGCTCGGTCGGGTCCCAATCCCCCATCTGGCTCGTATGCGCCTTGAGCGAGGCGATCTTAATGTCGATCGTATCGCTGATGTCGACATAGTGGTTGATGTGGTTTTCCACGGTGAAATAAACGTAGACGAAGTTCGGTTTGTGACCCGTCAGCCCTTCGGCGTCGAGATCGGGGTAGAGCAGCGGCATTTCGGACGCCGGAAAGACCGCATCGATGGCCGCGGCCGCGGCCGCCCGATGATCGGGATGATTGATGTAGTTGTCGCTGGGGAAAAAATTGGTCGGATCCATGCAGCCGACCACGTTCGGCCGGTGCTGGCGTATCAGGCGAACGAGTTTTTTGCGCAGCTCCAGGGTGTTTTCCAGCAATCCATCGTCATAGCCGAGAAAGATGCACTCCTTAACCCCGCAGAGCCGGGCCGCATCTTCCTGCTCCCGCCGGCGAATGGTGGCCAGTTTTTCCCGGGTCATCTCTTTTTCGTGGCTGCCCGCGTTGCCGTCGGTCAGGATCACGTAAATTACTTCGGATCCCTTGCTGGCCCAGCGGGCGGCCGTGCCGGCGACGCCAAATTCGAGATCATCGGGATGGGCGCAGATAAACATCGCCCGTTCGGGTATATATTCGCTCACAAATCGCTCCTAAAAGGGTTTTAATCGAATTCCTGGATTCGGCGGCCAGTCCGCCGCTGCTTTTCGTCCTCCGGCCGATCACCTGGAGCCGGCGCTCCATTTTACCGGCCATCCGGCAGCCGCCCAAACCCGGCGGTCCACCCGATGTCTACCATACATGCGGCGGGTTAGAAATCCGTTGGGTTTGCCGAAAACTGGCGTTTAAAAACAAAAAAAGACCACCCGTTGCTGGGTGGTCTGTAGAACAATCTTTAGTTGTAATCACGGCCGGTCGGGCGACAGCTGTTTCCACAAGCTAATGTGGGGAAGCCGAAGGCCGACTTGTCGGGAAAGCTGGCCTTAACCGCTAACGTTGTTGGCGCTGCCTGTCACCAACCCGCCGCGCAGACGATGTTGCATGTCAGGTTCGATCTTTTCCCTCCATGCGCAGTGGTGAAAAAATTCACCAATGATTCATACCTCTGCGACCTGTTAAAATAACCTGTTACGTTACCTTACGGTTAGCGCGCTGTTTCGTAAAGTTAGGGTAACCATACAATGATTGAGGGGCCGATGTCAAGTGACAATTGTCAGGTTTCACCAAGTGATGAACACCCAGTACCGGTCCGCCTCTTGTGGCGGCAAAAAGGGGAATTCAAACCTTCCCTCGAGGGGCCGGAGGGGTCTGCCAGACCATTCTCCTATTGAGGAAAATTCTCCCTGGTGTACGGTTGGACAGCGGCCAATCTCCGCTGCAGCCGGGCCGGGGCCGTTTGGCCGCCCGAACGCTCATATTGTTTTAAATATTTTCGGAGCACTCGCATGAAATCGCTGCGCCTGGAATTCTTATTAATCGGGCTCTGGTTGGGCGCCTGCGGGGGCGCGATCGAACCGATCCAGGGCACCCCGCCGCCTTCTCCAACGCCCGCCGAAACGGCCGGTCTCACCGGCCTGAGTAAGACGGCCACACCGGCTTCCACCGAGCCGGCCGCCGGCTCGACGATCCGGATCGATCCCGACCAGGCCGGCTGGGGCTGCTTTGCCACCGCCAATGCCGGAGTCAGCTGCCTTTCCCCCGAGGGGGGCTGGGAATGGTTCACTACGGCCAGCTCCCCCCTGGGTGGAAACAGCGTCACGGCCCTGGCCGCCTGCCCCGACGGATCGATCCTGATGGCCCATTACGGGGGAATCGACCGCTTTGACGGAGCGGCGTGGCTGGCGATTGAGGACGGCTGGGGAGTGAGCAGCGTCGAGGCGATGGCCTGCGATGGACATGGAGGCATCTGGGTGGCCCACTTCGGCGGTGCCAGCTATTTCGACGGCCGAACCTGGACGACGCACACGGCCGATCAGTTTGAATCCGGCCAGGATCCGTCCGGGCTGGTCAACGACCTGACCATCGGCCGGGACGGCCGGGTCTGGTTGATCACTCCCAACACCATCGCCAGCTATCGGAACGGGATATGGACGGTCGACGAGCCGGGCAGTGGGCTTGATCGCCGCTATTTCTTCGACGGTCTCACGGTCGCGCCGGACGGCCGGGTGTGGGCCGGCCACGGGAGCGGCCTGCTGGCTTCGGATGACCGGGGCTGGAAGCCGTTCGAACGGACCGGTTTTGGTATCGTACGGGGAGTGGCCGCCGGCCCCGACGGCCGGGTCTGGCTGGCGACCTTCAGCCAGGGGCTCCATGTTTTTGACGGCTCGGGCTGGACGGCGGTCGGCCGAGAGCAGCTCAGCAGCGGCCGCACGGCCGGTGTGGTGGTCGACACGGCCGGCCGCGTCTGGGCGGCGACGGCCTGGGGGGTCAATGTCTTTGACGGAACAGCCTGGTCCGCATTCCACGCCCATCAATCCGGCCTGGCCGACAACGAGATTGTCGCCCTGGCCATCGCCGGTGCCGGACCCGTCCTGCCGGACCCGGAAACTCGCCCGCCGGGCAGCCTGACGGGGCGCCTGGTGCTCGACGGGGGGCCGGCTGGTGGGCGGCCGGTCGAGATCTGCGTCGAACCGATTTACGGCGGGGATTTTGCCGGGTCACCCTGTGCCGGGCAGCCCTTCATCCTGGCCGGGCGGACCGATGCCGGCGGCCGCTTTGCCTTCGACCAGGTCCCGGCCGGCGCCTACGCCGTCGTCGCGGAGGGCGCCGCCGGCTGGGCGGTGCTGCTCAACGATTTTGGCGTGGGCTCGCGCCGGGTTCTGGTGGCGGCTGGCGAGACGGTCAATCTCGGCCGCCTGGCCTTCGACGGGGAGGGCCTCGTCGAGGATTAGCCGCTGCCCGACGCGCCCTTCCGGTCCGTGGTTCGGCGCGGATGACCCGGGAAAACCCGTGCCTTCCGGCCGGTTATTCGGTAAAGTATCCCCATGGAAAATGAAAGCCTGCGGTTTGCCGTGCGCCGGGCGGAAATGGTCCGGACCCAGCTCGCGCAGCGGGGCATTCGCGATGAGGCGATTCTCAAAGCTTTCGGCAGCGTCCCACGGGAGCGGTTTGTACCGGTATCGCTGCAGGAGGTTTCCTACGACGACCGGCCGCTGCCGATCGGGGATGGGCAGACGATTTCCCAGCCCTTTGTCGTGGCCGCCATGATGCAGCTGCTCGACCTCCGGCCGTCCGATCGCGTGCTGGAAGTGGGGGCCGGCAGCGGGTATGCCGCCGCCATTCTGGCCATGATTGTGGCCGAAGTCTACGCTCTGGAGCGCCTCGCCCCGCTGGCCCGCCGGGCGGCCCGGCGGCTGGAGCGCCTGGAGTTCGCCAACGTCCATCTGGCCCATGGGGATGGGACGATGGGCTGGCCGGAGCACGCGCCATTTGACGGAATTCTCGTCTCGGCCGGCGGGCCGGCGGTGCCGCCCGTACTCCGTGAGCAGCTGGCCCCCGGCGGCCGGCTGATCATGCCGGTTGGACCGGAATCCCGGCGGCAGACGCTGGTGCTGGTGACGCGCACGGCCGAAGGGGGCTTCGAGTCCAGGTCGTACGGGCGGGTGGCCTTTGTCCCGCTCATTGGTGGTGAACTGGACCAGTCCTCGACCTGAGCTCGCCGGCACCGCCGATTTTTTATGAAAGAGGGGGCAGGTGCGCCAGCTTTTCCGGATTGCGCATATTGTAAATCGACCGGATGGCCCCGTCTTTCGCATAGCCAAAGGTCATGGCGCCGGCCGGCCGGCCGGCTTCATAGTAAACCACCCCCTGCACCCCATTGACCGGCAGCAGGCGCAGGGCGAAATCTTCCGGCGCCAGGCGCATCACCCCGACGAAGAAGCGGGCGATTGGATCCGCGCCAATCACCGGCCGGCGCGCGGCCACGACGAGGCCGTTGCTGTCGGTGACCATTTCGGCGTCGGCCGTCAGGAGAGAGACCAGCCCGTCAACATCGCCTTGGGTGACTGCCTGAAAAAAGCGGGTCAGCAGGGCTTCCTGCTCGGCCGGCGGGGGCGGCGGTTCCCGATGGGGGAGGCCGGGATCGACCTCCTCGAGCTTCCGGCGGGCCCGGCGGACGATCTGCCGGCAGTTGGCCCCGGTTTTTTCCAGGATTTCGGCGATTTCGGCGTACTCGAAATCGAAGACCTCCCGCAGCAGAAACGCTGCCCGTTCATTCGGCCTGAGGCGGTCGAGCAGCAGCAGGAAGGCTACCGAGACCGATTCGGTCAGCGCAGCCGAATCAGCCGGCGAGGGCTCGCGGCTGGTCAGCAGTGGTTCGGGCAGCCAGGGGCCGATGTACGTCTCCCGGCGCGACCGGGCCGAGCGGAGCAGATCGATCCCGAGGCGGGTGACCACGGCCGCCAGGTAGCGGCGAGGTGAGTCGACGGCCGCCGGGTCGACCCCGAGCCAGCGCAGATACGCCTCCTGAACGATATCCTCGGCATCCATGACCGAGCCGAGCATGCGGTAGGCGATGCTGAAAAGGTAGGGTCGGAGTTCCTGGAAGATCGTTTCCGGCATGGTGATCCTTTCCTGCCCATTGTAGCAGAAGCTCGAGGCGGCCGATGGCTTAAATCAGGGCCGGCAGCCCTGCCGCTTGCGGCCGGACTGCGGACCGGGAGGCCAGGATGGCCGAGGCCGCTTCCTGCGCGCTGCTGATCGCCCCATCGGCCAGCCAGCCCCGCTCGCCCACCCAGTCGCCGGCCAGATAGATGCCCGGATATTCGGGCAGGACCGGAGCCGGCCGGCCGGCCAGTCCCCCGGCCGCCGCGAGGGGCAGGGCGTTGGCCACGGTCAGACGGGGGAGAAAGCGGTGCGTGACGACCGCGCTGCGCCAGCGCGGCTGAACCGCATCGAGCATCCCTTCCAGCTCGGACTGATCCCCGGCCGGATCTCCCTCGCCATCCGGCAGGTAGCGGGCGGTGTGGACGACCTGGATGCCGTCCGGGGCCAGCCGGGCCGCCGCGGAATGGACGGAAAAGTAGGTCGGCCGGTCGAGCCCCAGGGCGAATTCATTTTCCGGGATAGGCAGCCCGCGGAAGGCCAGGTCGAGTGCGGCCACCCGCACCGGAACCGCCTGTGCCGCCGCCTGGCGCAGGGTGGCGCTGCCCGGCAGAAGGGAAGCCGCGGTGTGCGGATCGACCGCCAGGACAATGGCGCCGGCCGCGAGGCGCTCCCCGCCGTCCAGGATTGCCGTTCTCCCCGCAGGATCAATCTCCCGGACGGGTGTCCGGGGGAGTATCACGGCCCCTTCTTTTTCGGCCAGGGCGGCCAGCTGATCGACCAGCGTCTGCCAGCCCCCATCGAGATAGCGCACATTGCCGCGCAGTCCCATCTGGAGCTGGCCGATCAGCATCTCGGCGCTGGCGATCGCCAGGGCATTCGAATAGGTAAAGACCCGGGAGAGGCTCCGCAGCAGGGCCTGCAGACCCGGAGAGCCCGCCCCGGCCTGCTGTTCGATCCAGCTTTCGATGCTCGTCTCGCGCCAGGCGGCCGGATCGATCCGCTGCAGCCGGCCGATCAGGGCGGCGAAGCGCCCTTTTTCCCGCCAGGTAAGCAGCCGCGATCGCAGCACCCCGAGCGGGGTGGCCGGCAGGTCGTGCTGCCGGCAGCCGTCGATCAGCAGGCTCCGCCTGAAATGGGGAACCCGCCCCCGGATTTCAACCCCGAGTCGGGGCAGCAGGCGGTGGGCCGCCCCGTCGACGTAAAGGGCGTGCAGGCCGAGATTGAAATGGAGGCCATCCTGGATCCGCGTCTGGGCGCGGCCGCCCAGGGCGGCGGCTTTTTCGAGCATGGTGACCGGCCGGCCGGCTCGGGCCAGGAGAACGGCCGCCGTCAGACCGGCCAGACCGCCGCCGATGATGAGGACTTGTTCGGCCTGTTGGTTTTGGTTTCGCATGATCTTCTCCTGTTGCCGGCGCGCCGGGCCGGCTGGATATCAGCCACCGGGCTGCCGTAATTATTTTCTACAACGGTAGACGAACGATGGCCCCGTTTTGTGACAGCCCGGACGGCGTCCCACCGAATACCGCCCGGCCGAGGTGCGCACCAGCACTCAGTAATATCTTTATGCCCATCCCCCGGAACCCCCTCCCCCTGCCCACTCTTTCTATTTCCCCGCCGCTGGGGGCGCGGATAAAGGGATGGGGGATCTTTCTGGCCAGTCATTCAAACCAACAGATCCATTCAATGCAAAGGGACCTATTTCCTTAGAGCTGCCGGCCACCGCCCGGCCGGCCAAAATGGATTCATCCGCTCCTTTGGGTTACACTGAGAAAAACCGGCCTGGGGCCGGCCTGGAGAAAACGCCGATGACCGCCGAACCGCTGACCGTCGACATCTGGTCGGATTTCGTCTGACCCTACTGCTTCAAAGTCGTCTTCAGTCTGGAGACGCTTCGGGAGAAATTTCCCATGACCTTTCGCTGGCATGCCTTCGAACTGCGGCCGGCCGGCGCCCCGCCAATTCCTGACTGGTACCGGGAGCGCATCGAAAAAGCCCGGCCGGTTTTTGCGGCCGCCATGAAGGAAGAACTGGGCATCGAGATCAACTCCGGCCCCTTTGGCATCAACAGCCGGCCGTCGCTGATCGGCGACAAGGTCGCCGAATCCGGTGGAAAAATTGACGAATACCACTGGGGGGTGCTGCGCGCCTACTGGGAAAACGGAGAAGATATCAGCGATCCGGCCGTTCTGGCCGATATCGCCGAAGCGGCCGGGCTCGATCGGGCCGGTTTCCTGGCGGGGTTGGACGATCCGGCACGCATCGCGGAAGTCGACGCCGACATGGCGCAGGCAAGCCAGCTGGGGCTGACCGCCGTCCCTTCGATGATTTTCGCCGAAAAATACCTGGTTGTCGGCGCCCAGCCCCTGGATGTTTTAGAAAACGCCCTGGTTGAAATTCAGCGGCGCGAAGCCGCCTGAGCTCGCCCCCGCTAGCCGCCGGTGTAGGCGATGCGGTAGATGATCCCCCCCTTGTCGTCGCTCACGTAGAGCGCTCCATCCGAGCCGACGGTGACCCCGACTGGCCGGCCGGACGCGGCGCCCGTCTCCGGATCGAGCCAGCCTGCGGCAAAATCGACGACAGCCCCGGCCGGCTCGCCTTCGGTAAAATCGAGCCGGACAACTTTGTAGCCGGTGGGGATGCTGCGGTTCCATGAGCCGTGAAAGGCGATGAAGAGATCGCCCCGGTACGCTTCCGGGAAGGCGGTTCCGTCGTAAAAGGTCAGCCCCAGGGGCGCCGAATGGGCCTGCATTTCGACCACTGGCGGGATCACGCCGGTGCAGCTGCCGGCCTGTCCGAATTCCGGGTCGGCGATCCGGCCGCTGTGACAGCCGGGCCAGCCGTAATCCCCCCCATCCTCGACTTGATAAACCGTTTCCGGCGGCAGGTCATCCCCCATCATGTCCCGGCCGTTGTTGGTGGCCCAGAGGCTGCCGGTCTCCGGCTGGAGGGCCAGCCCGACTGCGTTGCGCAGTCCGCGGGCGTAGATGCGTTCGCCGCCGGCCGGGCCGTCCTCGTAAATGACGATCGCGGCCCGCCGGGGATCGTCTTCGAGGCAGACATTGCAGCTGGAGCCGACCGAGACGACCATCCGGCCATCCGGCAGAAAGGCCACTGTGCGGGTGTTGTGGCCGCCGGTCGGATAATCTTCGATGAGGATTTCCTGCTCCTCGGCCGCGCCGTCGGCATCCCGGTCGACCAGGCGAATGATCCCGGTCGGCACGCCGATGTACCAGGCCTCATCGTGGTAGACCAGGCTGTGTGGGCGGGGCAGCTCCGCTGCCAGCACGCGTACGCCGTCGGCCGCGCCGTCCCGATCGCGATCCGGCAGGGCGATGATCCGGCCGGCTCCCCGCTCAGCCACGTAGAGGTCGCCGTCCGGCCCGACCGCCATGAAGCGGGGGCCGTCGAGGCCGTCCGCGAAAACGGTCGCTTCGAAGCCGGTTGGCAGCGCCAGCGCCTCGACCGGGGCCGCCGGGCTGATAAACGGCCGCACGTTGACCTGCGACCCAAACTGGGTGATGAAAATGGCCAGGCAGATGAGAAAAACGGCCGCTGCCGCCCCCAACCAGATCCAGACGCGTTTCTTTGCCAGAACTCTTAAGAACATAGACATTCAGGCGGGATTATACCGGATTGCTCTTTTTGCGGCTGGGGATCGACCGGCCGGCGCCGTTGGCGGCGCCCGGTTCCTCCGCAAAACAGCCCAGGGCCTGCATGGCGTCGTGAGTGCTCTCGAAGATATTTTCCCGGCCGATTTTGCCGATGAAGCCAGTCTTGAGCAGCCGGTCCATCACCGGTCCCTTGACGGCGGCCAGGTGGAAGGTGATCCCGGCCTCGACCAGCCCTTCGTGGAGCAGTTCGAGGGATTCCAGGGCGCTGGCGTCGATGAAATTGACGGCCGAGGCGATCAAAATGAAATGTTTGACGGCCGGCCGTTCCGCCACCAGCCGGCGCACGTGGTTCTCCAGGTGGCGGGTGTTGGCGAAATAGAGGCTCTCGTCGACGCGGATGGCCAGGATATGCTCCCAGGTTTGCACCGGGTGACGCTCGACATTCCGGTAAATTTCGCTGTCGCCCAGGCGGCCGACCACCGCGATATGGGGGGTGCTGGTGCGCCAGACATAGAAAATGATGGAGAGGAGAGCACCGAGGAGGATCCCGTTTTCGACCCCGACCGCCAGAACCGCGGCGAAGGTGGCCGCCAGAGAGAGGCCGTCGACCTTATTGTAGCGCCAGGTTTTTACCAGCATTTTGACGTCGATCATGTCGACGATGGCGACGACGATGACGGCCGCCAGCACCGCCTGGGGCAGGTGGGTAAACAGCGGGGTGAGAAAGAGCACTGTCGCCGCAATCAGAACGGCTGTAATGATCGAAGCCATGCCGGTGCGGGCGCCGGCCGAGAAATTGACCACCGAGCGGCTGATCCCCCCGGTCACGGGGTAGCCTCCGGTGAAGGTGGCCCCCAGATTGGCGATGCCCAGGGCGATCAGCTCCTGATCCGGCTCGACCTTTTCCCGCCGCTTGCTGGCCAGCGACTTGGCCACCGAGATGCTTTCCATGTAGCCGACGAGACTGATGGCCAGGGCTGTGGGGAGCAGCCGCCCCCAGCTCTCCAGGCCAGAGCCAGGCCATGTCAGCCCCGGCAGACCGGCCGGCACGTTGCCGACCACGCGTACCCCGGGCCCACCGTGGAGACCGAAGAGCCAGACGGCGGCCGTGCCGAGGACGACGGCCACCAGAGGGCCGATTTTGGTCAGGGGGATGACCAGCGTTTCAGACAGACCGGACCGGCGCAGCAGGGCGGCCAGCCATTTTTTGAAAAAGAGCAGCAGGAGAACGGCCGCGCCACCAACGCCGAGGGTAATCCAGTTGACCCCCCCCAGCGCCCCGGTTAATTCGCCGACCAGTTCAAAAAAGCTTTCCGTCGAAGGGATCTTGACGCCGAGCAGGTGCTTGAGCTGGCTGAAGCCGATGATCACGGCCGCGGCGCTGGTAAAACCGGAAAGCACCGGGTGGCTCAAGAAGTTGACGAGAAAGCCGGCCCGCAGAAACCCCATCAGGGTCTGAATGATGCCCACCAGGAAGGCCAGGCTCAGGGCCAGCTGGATGTAGAGGTCGGAGCCGGATTCGGCCAGCTGGCCGATCCCCGAGGCCACGAGAAGGGAAACCATGGCCACCGGCCCCACGGCCAGCGTGCGGCTCGTGCCGAGAAGGCCGTAGAGGATCAGCGGGAGAATGCTGGCGTAGAGGCCGGTCTGGGGCGGCAGCCCGGCCAGCAGGGCATAGGCCATTCCCTGGGGGACGAGCATAATGGCAACAATCAGGCCGGCCAGGAGATCGCCGGTCAGCTGGTTCCGGTCGTACGTTCGCAGCCATCCGACGGCCGGAATGACCCGCTGCCAGATAGCAGGTGGGTGGGCGTTCAATTTTAAGCTCTCATTTTCGGTCATGTTCGGTTCTGTGGGGTCACGGTGAGAGAAACAGGGGAGCTCCGGGTGGATTTTCAGGCCCCGGGTGACCCGGAGTTAGTGTATCAGGAACCGGTCCGTCTGGGGGGGATTGACTGTAAGGGAATTGTAAAGGTTTAAAGCCGCCTCTTCATCCAAAGGCGGTTCTCATTTAGAATCATTTTATGGGTGTGTTTCGGCCATCCTGAAACGTGCCTGAAAATGGAAGTAAGAGAGATTGGAACCCCCTACGAATTTGTGGAGAAAAACCGATGTTTTTGAAGTATTTCTATAACAGTCACCTGGCCCAGGCTTCGTACATGGTTGGCTGCCAGAGAACCGGAGAGGCCATCGTGATCGATCCGGGTCGCGATATCGAGCCATACCTCGAGACGGCCGAAAATGAAGGGCTGCGGATCATCGCCGCGACCGAAACCCACATCCACGCCGATTTTCTCTCCGGTTCACGCGAGTTGAGCGCCCGGACCGGTGCGAAGATGATTTTATCGGATGAAGGGGATGAAAACTGGAAATACCTGTTCGCGGCCGAACACCCCCACCAGCTGGTTACCCATGGAGATACCTTTAAAATCGGCAATATCCAATTCGAGGTGATGCATACCCCCGGTCACACGCCGGAGCACATCTGCTTTATTCTGACTGACACAGCCGGGGCCGACCGGCCCATGGGCATTTTCACCGGTGACTTTGTCTTTGTCGGTTCGACCGGCCGCCCGGACCTGCTCGAGAAGGCGGCCAATATCAAAGACACGGCCGTTAAGGGGGCCCAGCAGATGTTCCGCTCCGTGCAGCGCTTCAAGGATCTGCCGGACTACCTGCAGGTCTGGCCCGGCCATGGGGCTGGCAGCGCCTGCGGCAAAGGGCTGGGGGCGATCCCCTCCAGCACCGTCGGCTATGAAAAGCTCTTCAACCCAATGCTCCGCATCGAAAATGAAGGGGAGTTCATCGAATCGCTGCTCGAAGGGCAGCCGGAACCGCCAAAATACTTCGCCATGATGAAGAAGCTGAACAAGGAAGGTCCGGCCGTGCTGCACGAGATCACCCATCCCCCGCACCTGGCGCCGGAATCCCTGCCGGAAGTCCAGGGCCGGGCGCCGATCATCGACACCCGCTCCGTGGATCAGTTTGCCGCCGGCCATATCCCTGGCACTATCAATATTCCGGCCGGCAGTTCGTTTGTCACATGGGCCGGCTGGTTCCTCGACTACGACGAACCGTTTTATCTCATCGCCGCCGAAGATCAGATCGACGAGCTGACCCGGGATCTGATCAGCATCGGCCTCGACAACGCGGCCGGCTTCTGGGATTTGAGCGTGCTATCCGGGGCGCAGAACCTGCAGAAATATCGCATCGTCGACGCCCCTGACCTGGCCGACGAGATCTCCAGGGGAGAAGTCACGGTGGTCGACGTGCGCGACCGCACCGAATTTGAAGAGGGGCACATCCCACAGGCCCGGCACATCATGCTCGGCTATCTGCTCGACCGGCTGGCGGATGTGCCGCAGGCGAACGGCAGCCCGGTCGTTCTCCAATGCCGCAGCGGCAACCGCTCGGCCATCGCCGCCAGCATTCTCCAGGCCCGCGGCATTGAAAATGTCATTAACATGATGGGCGGCATCGAGCTCTGGGAAAGGAATAATTTGCCTGTCGTTCGCTGAATTGGTAACATGGCGCCTGGGGATGAAAGCTCCCCAATTTGCCGGTTACCGCTATGAAAAACGGACGCGACACCCAGACCCAATTTCATCACCTGAACTGTACCTGTCGGTGCTGCTGTGCCTGTCAACCTGAATTTAAAAACAGGGTGGTAACTCGGAAATTGCCCAGCTAGGTCCTCAAGGACCGAACCGCAAAGCGAAGTGAGAAGGACCGGGTTTCCATCCAACCCGGTCCTTTTTCATTTGTTCTGGGTTCAACGGGTTCCCCGGGAGAGTTGGAACGGTCTCGACCCCTGGCGACAAGTGATTAACTCTGGAATTTGAGGGAGATTAGGAGAAAAAAGATGGAATGGATTTACGAGCCCTGGCCCTGGTATATCGCCGGACCCCTGATTGGGTTAACGGTGCCCCTGCTGCTGCTCCTGGCCAATAAGCAGCTGGGTATTTCCTCGAGCTTTCGCCATATCGGGGCCATGTGCACCCCGAAGAGCCGGCTTCCCTATCTGCGCGGTTATGACTGGCGCAAGCAGGGCTGGAACCTGATTTTCGTGGTCGGCATCGTCATCGGCGCGGTCATCGCCAGCCGGTTTCTGTCGGCCGCTCCGGTCGTGATGCTCCCGGAAACGGCCGGGACCCTGCCCGGCCTGACCCGCCTGTTCATCGGCGGCATCCTGGTGGGCTTTGGGACCCGCTACGCCGATGGCTGCACCTCGGGCCATACGATCATGGGCATCTCAATGCTGAATTCGACCAGCATGGTCGCCACCGCCTTTTTCTTCGTCGGCGGTCTGATTACCACCTGGGGATTGTGGTTCCTGTTCTAAAAGGGGAAAAAATCATGCGCCAATTCTTTATCTTGCTCATGGGTATCTACTTCGGCATTGTCCTGGTGAAATCCGAGGTCGCCTCCTGGTTTCGCATTCGCCAGATGTTCCTGTTCCAGGAAGCGCACATGTACCTGATCATTACCTCGGCGATCGTCGTCGGCGCCGTCTCCGTTTTCCTGCTGCGCCGCCTGAACGCCAGCAGCATTCAGCATGAAAAGATCACCCTGCGGGGCAAGCCGTTCCAGTACGGGGTGATTTTTGGGGGCGCGATTTTCGGGATGGGTTGGGCGATCACCGGCGCCTGCCCGGGACCGATCTACGCCCAGATCGGCGCGGGAGAATTTCCAGCCATCGCCACCTTTGCCGGCGCTCTGGTCGGCATGTACGGCTATGCCTGGCTCCAGCCTTTCCTGCCGCACGGCCGTTTTTCCTTCGGATCGGGAGAATCCATTGGGGCCGGTGGCGAACCGGCGCCGGTCGATTGATTCGCCCGTTCGTCCGTTGATACATGAAAGGCCCGGAGATCTTCCGGGCCTTTTTCATGGGGCGTCTCGCCGGAGAAATCCCATTCAGCGCTGGATATAGGGGATGAACAGCTCGTAGTTGCTCACACCAATCAGCCCGGTTCGGGTTTTGGAGGCGGTCGACTCGCCGCTGCTGACCGTCAGGGTGACCGTGAAAGATCCCGTGCGGGTGAAGGTGTAGACGTGACTGCTGCAGCGGCTGCTGTTCTGGCCGTCGCCATAGTTCCAGGTGCACGTCGTAAACGGGCCGGTGGATAAATTGGTGAAGGTGACGGCCAGCGGCGGCTTTCCCTCGACCGGGGCCGCGGAGAAGTCGGCCGTCACCACCGCATGCTCGTACGCCCCGAGATCGCAGATGGCGCTGCCGTTTCCATCGCCGTCTAGCGGCCGGTTGAATCCCCGGATATCCTTTGCCGGGCAGATCGCGTTGAGCCCGCGATCGATGGCCGGAGAGCCGGTCAGCAGCCGCAGATCGCCGTAGCTGTTGTCCCCGCGGCTCAGCCAGCTGCCGTCTCCCGGTGTGGGAAGCTGGACGAACTGCGGGTTGCCGACGATATTCTGGCTGCCGGTATAGGGCGACGTTCCGGAGATCAGGCTGTAGGTCACGGTGACCTGGCTGGCCCCCTGGAGATAGATCTGGGCGGCCTGGGTGCCGCCGGTGGAATCGCTGTTGTGAGAAATGATGGTGTTGCGGATTGTCGGCCCGCTGCCGGCGTCGTTGTAGATCCCCCCACCCAAACCCTGCCCGACGTTGCGGGCCAGGGTGATATTGGTCAGGAGCGAATTGGCGGCATTGTGATAGATGGCCCCGCCGGTGGCGGCGATGTTGCCGGCGAAGATCGCGTTCGTGAGGGTCGGGCTGCCGGAGTAAACGGCCAGCCCGCCACCGGCCGTCCCGGCCGAATTGCCGGAGAAGGTCGCGTTTTCCACGACCGGGCTGCCGTCAGACAGGTAGAGCCCGCCGCCGGTTGATCCGGCTCCGTTGTTGAGAAAGGTAACGGCCGTCAGCGACGGACTGCCGTTCTGGTGGGCCATGCCACCGCCGGCCGCCCCATAATTGCCGACAAACTGCAGGTTGGCCAGGGTGGGATTCCCGTTCGTATTCCAAAGGCCGCCGCCTTCGGAATTGGCCGCCGATCCGTTGGCCTGGCCGGCCGTGATCGTGAAGCCGTCCAGTCGGGCCGTGGGGGTGAGATTGGACCCGGTCACGACGTGATAGGCATTGGCGCCGGTGATGGCCGTAGGGCTGTTCACCACCCCGGTCGGATCGGCCGCATCGTTGCGGTCGATATCACCGCTCAGCACCGTGGGGTTGGCCTGCCAGCTTCGCTGCGAAAGGGCGCTTTCCGTACCAGCGAACCCCCCGTAAATCGCCACACCGGGCTCCAGAGCAAACGAATCGGTCCGGTAGATGCCGGGGTAATAAACGCCGCGTGCCACCCAGATCTCCGTGCCGGGTCCGGCGATGAAGAGGGCGTCCTGCAGAAATTTCAGGGGAGTGGCCCAGCTGGCGCCGTTCCCGGCCGCGCTGACTCCCTGCCGGACATAGAGACGAGCCAGCGAAGCCAGCCGTTCGTAAGCCCCCAAATCGACCTGGCCCTGCACCACCCGCTGGTTGCCCGAGCGGTCGACCGGCAGCGGCTCCAGGACATTGCCGTCCTGATCCATGTCCAGGGTATCGGCCGGCAGGAGGGCGCTGCTGCCGGCATTGACGGCCGGAGACCCATCCGACAGCCGCAGATCCCCGTAGTCGTTGTCGGCCAGGGTCGTCCAGCTGCCGTCGCCGGCATCCGGATTGCGGGCGAACAGGGGGTCCCCGATGATATTCCCGGTGCCGGTGAACGGCGCGGTGCCGGATATCAGGCTGTAGCTCACCGTAACGGTACTGCTGACCCCCAGCGAGATCTGGGCCGCCTGGCTGCCGCCGCTGCCGTCCCCATTCAGCCAGACGATGCTGTTGCGCAGGGTAGCGCCGCCTTCATTCTGAACCAGCCCCCCGCCGCTGCCACCCGCCTGGTTGGCGACCACACTGAGATTATTCAGGAGGGGAGCACTTCCAGAAAAGTTGTAGATGGCGCCGCCGTCCATGATGGCCGAATTGCCGCTGAAAATGCCGTTGGTCAGGGTCGGGCTGCTGGTGTAGTTGAAAAGACCGCCGCCGGCATCGGCGAAGTTCCCGGTGAACGTCCCGTTGACCAGGTGGACATCGCTGGTGAAATTGAACATGCCGCCCCCGCTGACGGAGGCCAAATTACCCGACGCCGTCAGGTCGCGCAGCCGCACGGTGCTGAAATTGTTAAAAATACCCCCGCCGCTGGTGGCGTTGTTCTGCTGCAGCGAAACGGAATTAAAGGTCCCTTTGTTGTAGTCGTTGAAAATACCCCCGCCGTTGGTCACCGCCGTGTTGCTGATCAGCGTGCTGAGGGTCACCGTGATCAGGCTGTCGAAGCTGAAGATGCCCCCGCCGCTTTTCCCGGCCGAATTGCCGGTCATGATCAGCCGGTCGAAGTGGGAAATGCTGTAATTATTGAAAATCCCACCCCCGTCAATGCCGGCCGAGTTGCCGGTGAACGTGCCGTCGCTGAACACGAGACCGGTGCTGGTTTCGTTGAACAGCCCACCCCCTTTCTCCCCCGCGCTGTTGTTCGTGAACGCGAGTTTGGTCCAGGTGGATTTGGTGGTATCGACGGCGTACAGCGCCCCACCCCACAGCGTGGCGGCATTGCCGGTGAAGACGAGGTTGGTCAGGGTCGGATTGCCGCCCAGCACGGCCAGGCCGCCTCCGCAGGCCGGCCCGCAGGGGGTTGTCGTCGCCCCATCCGCCTGGCCGGCCGTGATCGTAAATCCGTCGAGTACGGCCGTGGCATTGACCCCAATCGCCAGGACGACGTGGTCGGCGTTTGATCCGATAATGTTGGCTGTCGTGGTGACGATGCCGGCGGCATTGGCCGGGTCGTTCTTGTCGATATCCCCGCTCAAAACAGAGAGATTGACGGCCGGATTGCGCTGGGAGCGCGCGGTTTCCGTGCCGGCGAACCCGCCGTACAGGGCAGTGAAATTTTTCAACGCAAAAGCGGCCGCCGGGTTGTTGTTGGTCTGCCCACCCCCCTCATCCGGGTAGTAGCGGCCGGCGGCGACCCAGATCTCGACCGGGTTGGCGGCGGAGGGTGAGCCGGCCGCCGCCAGAGCCGCCTGCAAGGTCGGATAGGCCTTGCTCCAGGACGAGCCGTCCGGCGCTGCGGCCGTACTGTTATCGTCCACCCGCAGAATGCGCAGGGATTCCATGCTGGAAAAGGCAGGCAGGCTGAAGAGAACCGAGAGGGCTGCACCCACCAAGAGGAAGATGGTCAAAAAGGTATTTGTGAGGCTCTGAGAGATCATCAACTTTTCCTGTGGGCTGGTATGGCGGAATCAGTTCAGGTTAAACTTGAAAAACAATCAAGAACTGGTGTGGGGGTAATCTGATTGTCTGTTAGATCGGGGCGCCGGAAGTGCTTACATGATAACCGATATGCGCTCAAAAAAAAAGATGCAGGCTCGCCTTGGGTGAACCCCATTCAGGAGGACATTCTGGTTTTAGGGGGAATAAGATCAGAGAATACCGGGGAGGGCCCCCAAACGGACAACGAAGAGCTTACCCGGTACTTTTTAAGGTGGTAAGAAGGGTTGAAAGTGTGGCTTGTATCCCTTCAGGAGCAGACCGACGGTGGAGAAGAGCTGGCGAGAGCTTTTCGGTGAATGTCGGCGGTGGTCTCTGCCTCAAAACGGACTGTCAGACTGAAGAAAACGGCCTGGTAACCGGCTTGTGATCGCCAAGCAGACCGATTAATCCCGAGAAAAAAGGTCCCCGGCAACTTCACGTTACCGGGGACCTGCGGTGAGATGGTTAACCACCGGGTTTACGGGGTATCAAAGATGTAAAGACCCGTGTTGCGGTCACTTCCCAAAATGTACGTATTGCCGTTCGGATGATCGTGGAGGTAAACTCCCCAGAAGTTGGCACCGTCCATAGTCCAGTGGGCGACTTCCGTCAACGTATCGCCACCAAAATCAACAACGCGCATTCCCTCTACATACCAGGAAATATAGGCCCGGGTTCCACCGTCGACGACCACATTGTGCATCGTGCGATCGCCGGGCAGTGGTGGATTCGCGAAAACGCCTTCAGTCGCAAACTGATCCAGCTCAACGATATTGCTGGGGTCGGTCACGTCCAGCAGGCGCAGGTACCCATAACCATCAAAGATACCGGAAGCGGATAATAATCCACCTTCGTTGGCCTTCATAAATTCACCGGTAGAGTAACCGACAAAATAGCCTGGAATGACAATGATATCGGGCGTGCCGGCCGACATGGTAACCAGCGCATCGCCCCGAGCAGCATCATTGGCCACGATAAAACCGGCGTATCCCAGCGCCTGGGCATTCGCTGCCTTGGTCGAGAAGAAGCAGGTGCCTCTCTGGATCAAGGCCACTTCACCAGGATTAGCCGCCCGATCGAATTCGCCTTCGGTACAGCCCTCACCGCCGGTCCAGTGGACCGGGCCGCCGAAAGTGCCACCCGGCAGCGAGAAGGTCGGCACGGTGAATCCTCCCTCTGCAACCGGATAACTATTACCATTAAACGAGAAACTGGTCAGCGCGCCGGCGGAGAAATCTTCATCACCGAGAAGCGCCCGGGTTCCATCAGCGTTGGGTACGACGACATGACCATCTCCGGCCGGGAACTCACCAGACAGTGGATCCGGATTCGCGTAAGTACTGTCCCCCAAAAAGACGGGATTGCTGGGGTCAGTAACATCGAGAAGCACCAGGCCGGCATCCCAATAGGCCAGGTAGGCGATCACCTGGCCGCCATTCTCCTGGACCCATATGTCGTGCAGGAAGGCCGCGGCTGAACCACCAAACTCGGCCGCAATATCTGCGGGCCAGTCGAGCTGCCCGGTCACGGCGATTTCTCTGGGGCTTTGCGGTTTGGTGATATCGACGATGTGAACGTCCTGGACATTTATATCATCGACGACCATCATATACGCCTGACTCCCCTGCTGCCAGATATAGGTATTATGCACGTCAAACGCGAGGAAGTTCTGCTTCAAGGCTCTGGGTTTGGTCGGATTAGTCACATCCCAAATCCCGACGCCGCCCTGTCCTCTAGGACTGCCCAGCCCATTGGCATGAAGCCGAGGCAGGAAAGGAGATCCGCAGCGCTCGTTGGAAGCGACCAATACCTCCCCATTAAAATATGGGGTCTCGAGGTGGGCGACTTTAACGTCGTTATTGCGTGTTCCAGGTTTGGCCGGAATAAACCCTACTTTAGCCGGGTTGGCCGGGTCGGAAATATCCACAATATGCACGCCGGTAAAATCAAGGGAACAGACGATATCGTCGAATGTACCCAGGTAGGCGTAGTTACCATAGGCCCACACGTCAGTGACATTTTCACCTGGAAGTCCGAGATCGAGGAAGCCAACCTTATTCAATTCGGCTGAACTCGAGCCACCGTGTGTCGCGGAAACCAGGGAAGGAATGGCGATTAATATCGACAGCAGTCCTCCTAACAGAAACAATCGGACTTTCTTGGAATTGGTGGGGGGCATTTTTTTACTCCTTTTTCCATCCACGTTCTACCAATAAATTTCCTTTCAAGGTTCCAGCCTCGACGAAGATTAACGAAGAAAATCATGCCCGGCCCGGAACCGATGCAAACAGCTCCTCTCAATTCCCATCGCAATTTCCTGGCGTGCGGAAGAAACAGGGTCAGGGTAGCCCCACGAAAGCCTTCATCGGGGTTCCCCCGAAGCCAAAATGTTACGAAAAAAAATTGGTAGAGTTATTAGATGTAGATGAAATCGGTAGGATCCAACGTAATCAAATAATTCGCGGGGAGATGATCAACCCAGATGAGTAGGAATTGGCACCTGAGCCTTTCATCACAGTATAAAATGGAAACAGGTCCCAGGTCAAATTTTAAGCCCAGAAACCTAGACCCAGAACTCATGTGAACTTGAATAAGAGGATAGGCCGCAGCAAAATAAAACAATCCCCGGCGATGATTTCGATTGGAATCACCGGGGATTGCGCTGCGGAGCAAGATGAAGCCGCGGGGATCAGCTTCCAGGTGTGAGGCTGAAGGTAAACTCGCAGGTTTCGTTCGAATAATCGAGCGCCTGGCTGCCGGCAATCGCTTCACTCACGAGAACATAGCAGTAATTCGTCGCCGCATTGCCGTAGCCGCCGCCGGACGGTTCGGCATTAAAGAGGCCCCCGCTGCCACTGGTTTCCGTGAAGACCGCGCTGCCCTGAATCCCCGGGCTAAAATAGGGGGTCGTGCTGCGCCAGATGACGTAGCGGTAGCTGCTGTCGTTCAGCAGGTCGAACCAGCTGATCGCTTCCGTGGTCGTGCCTTTGGCGATCGTCGATTTGGCACCGGCGTACTCGAAAGCGCCCAGATCACAGGTCGCCGTCGCGTCGCTGTCGCCGTCGATCGGCCGGAACAGGTTGCGCCGGTCGGCGGCCGGACAGTTCGTATTGGTGCCGCTGTCGATCGCCGCCGATCCCAGGCGGAGCCGCAGATCCCCGTAGCTGTTGTCTCCCAGGGTCAGCCAGCTTCCATCACCGGAAGAGGGTTCAGTTAAGAACCGGGGTGCGCCGCTGACATTGCCCGTTCCCGTGTAGACCCCACCGCCGATGAGACTGTAGGTGATGTCGACCGTGCTCGTCCCGGTGATGACGATCTGGGCCGGCTGGCCGCTCCCGGCCGAGCTGGAGTTGAGATCGATCAACCCATGCCGGATGGTAACGCTGCTGGCGCCGGCCACGTAAACGCCCCCGGCTTCGGGCGCGTAGTTGCCGGCCATCGTCGTGTTGATCAGAGTCGGCACGCTGTTGTTGTTGTAAAAGGCGCCCGCCGTCGTCGTGGCCACGTTGCCGCTGAAAACGGTGTTGGTCAGAACCGGTGAGCTGCTGAAATCGTTGAAAAAGCCGCCCCCCTGATTGGCGAAATTCCCCTCGATAGTGACATTGGTGAGGGTTGGATTGCTGCGATAATTGAAAATGCCCCCGCCGTTCACCAGGGCTTCATTGCCGATAAAGGTGAGATTGGCCAGCGTCGGGCTGCCGTCGCTGATGTACATGCCCCCGCCGCAGGCTTCTTTGCACGGGAAGTTGAAGGGAAGCGTCGCCCGGCCGCCGGTGATGATGAAGCCGTCGAGCACGGCCGTGGCTGATCGCAGACTGCCGACCGTCACGTGGGCGGCGTTGGTACCCGTGATGGCCGCTGTTGTCGTGATGATGCCGCTGGCATCGGTGGTGTCATTCTGGTCAATATCGCCGCTCAGAATCGTCAGATTCGCCCGCCAGTCCCGCTGGCTGCGCAGGGTCTCCGTGGCGGCGAAGCCGCCGTAGATGGCGACCTCTTCGGCCATGTGGAAATAGACGACCGGGTCGTTGTTGTTGTTGCCCGTTATATCATCGTCCGGATAGTAAATCCCCGCGGCCACCCAGATTTCGGCCGTGTCAGTGGGAACGACATAAGTTTCGGCGAAATAAATGGCATCCTGCAGGTAAATGTAGGCGTCGGTCCAGCTCGTCCCATCATTGGCACCGGTGGCGCTGTCGTCGACGTAAAGGATCGTCGTGGCGGCCGGCGCCGCCCCGGCTGGCAGGGCGAACAGCCAGGAAAAGCCGAGGAGGAGAGTGGCGGTTAAGAGGAATAAGGCGGTCAACAACCGGTTCGTCATGGAAACAGCTCCAAAAAAATGATGACAGGTCAATTAATTATGGCGGCTAGGAAGGTGGGGAGATTGTTTGCGGTTGGGTTTCGACGATCCATTCCCCCGGCCCCTGTCGATGACCCGCGGTGCCGGGAACGAAAGCATTCTCCGATCGACATTCTGTACGATTTCACCATTGGCTCCAACCGCTTCTCTCTGATTTTAATCTGTTTATCTTGTCAATAAGCTTACGACTTTCCTGGAAACCCGCATTAATCGGGCCGCCCCCCTGCGGGATCGGATCGACGCCGGCACACCCATCTCTCCCGGCCGTCAGATGACCAGGGGGAGAAAGAGCGTGAACGTACTGCCCTGATTTTCTCCCGCGCTGAAAACCGATAAATCTCCCCCCATCATCCAGGCCAGGTGCCGGGAAATGGTCAGGCCAACACCGCTCCCCCCGCTTTCGCGTGAGCGGGAGGTGTCGACCCGGTAAAACCGCTCAAAGACAAACGGGATGGATTCGGCCGGGATGCCGACGCCCGAATCGCGCACAGCGAGGGCCGCCTGCCGGTTTTCGATGTCCGGCGTAATTTCCAGGGTGATTGTACCGCCGTCCGGCGTGTAGCGCATGGCGTTGCCGATCAGGTTGGTCAGAATCTGAACCACCCGATCCCGGTCGGCCAGCACGGGGACCGGGACCGGCGGCGTATGCATATCCAGAAAAATCTGGCGATTCTGCGATTGGGGCTGAAACTGGGCGGCCGCCAGGGCCAGCAGCTCCCGCAGGTCAAAAGTTTGCGGCTCCAGGCGGATGGCGCCGGCCTCGACCCGGGATAGGGTCTGAATGTCTTCGATCAGCCGGTTGAGCCGGCCGATTTCTCGCTCCATCACCTCGAACGTTTCCTGGATGGGTGGAAAAAGTCCATCCTCCATCCCCTCCACGTAGCCCCGCAAACTGGTCAGCGGGGTGCGCAGTTCGTGGGTGACGTTGCCGATCAGGGTCATGCGGGTTTCTTCGATGTGCTCGAGCACGCCGGCCATCAGGTTAAAGCTCGTCACCATCTGGGTGATCGCTTCCCCCAGGCCGTGGGGAACGTCGACCCGCTCCCCGTAGCGGCCGTTGGCCACCCGCTGGCTGCTGGCGGCGATCTGGCGCAGCGGAATGACCAGGGAGCGCCAGAGGATGAAGCTGTAGACGACCCCGGCCACGACCGCGCCCCCCGCCGCGAAGGCGATCGAAACAAAGACGTTCCGCTGGAAGGACCCCAGGATGATGCGTTCGGTTTCGGCCAGCCGCGTGGGATCGGCGATCAGGGCAGTGAGCTCCTGCCGCAGAATATCCGGGGCGGTGAGAAAGGCGAAAATGTAGGTCAGAATCACCATGCTCGTCGCCCCGACCAGGACGCCAAGAAGGGGAGCGCCAATCAGGCGCCAGCGGAGACGATGATAAAAACGCATCAGGCTGCTTCGTCGACGAATTTATAGCCGACACCCCGGACGGTCTCGATTAAGGTCAGGTCGCAGGCTTCTTCGATCTTGCGGCGCACCTGACCGATATAGACGTCGACCACCCGGTCATTTCCGTAGTATTCGCCTCCCCAGACGAGATCGAGCAGCTCCTGCCGGCTGCGCACGTGGCCCGGCTGCTGCATGAGGATCCAGAGCAGCTTAAATTCGGTGGGTGTCAGGTCGAGCGGGCTGTCGCCGGCCGTGGCTTCGTGCCGGTCGAAGTCGATGGCGCAGTGTCTGGATTCGAGCCGCTTGACCGGCTGCCGGAGCCGGCGCTGCCGGCGCAGCAGTGCATCCACGCGCGCGACCATTTCCCGGGGGCTGAACGGCTTGGTCAAATAATCATCCGCACCGATTTTCAACCCCTTTACTCGATCTTCTTCTTCCGCCCTGGCCGTCAGCATCAGGATAAAGGCGTCGCTTTTTTCCCGAATGTGCTGCGCGATCTGCAGTCCGTCCATCTGGGGGAGGTTCAGATCGAGGATGACCAGATCCGGTGCGGCGCGGTTAAATTGGGCGAGGCCAGTATCGCCGGAGTCGGCTGTAATGACATCGTAACCCTCTTTTTCCAGGTAGGCTCGAACCAGGACGCGGATGGGCTGTTCGTCTTCAATCACCAGGATGGTTTCTGCCATGTCACCAACCCCACCTTCCCCGGAAATCCGGCCCGGCTGTTTGTAATGTTTCTGTAATAATCGGCCTCTTTTCGTTCCGGTGTTTTCCTCTCACGGAAGTATAATGTCATGGATATGGGCAATTTTCCTGTGAAATGGCGAAATCCGCAATGGGTGTCTCGACCGGGGAGACCGGCGGCCGGATTTCCACTTCCCGGATCTGTCCTTCCACCTGCGGTATAAACCGCGACACCTCATCGAGTAGATTATGACCCTTACCCAGGCGCCGCGCACCGCGGCCGACGCCACGAAAAACTACGGCTTTGTCATCGATAACCGCAAATGCATCGGCTGCCACGCCTGTTCGGTGGCCTGCAAATCGGAAAACGAAGTCCCGCTCAGTGTCAACCGCACCTGGGTCAAGTACGTCGAAACGGGGGTCTACCCCTCGGTCAGGCGCCATTTTCAGGTCACCCGCTGCAACCACTGCGCCAACCCGCCCTGCGTCCGCATCTGCCCGACTGAGGCGATGTACCAGCGGGCGGACGGGATCGTCGAATTTGATCCGAGTTTCTGCATCGGCTGCAAGGCCTGTATGCAGGCCTGCCCCTACGATGCGATTTACATCGATCCCGAAAGCAAAACAGCCGCTAAATGCCATTTCTGCGCCCACCGGCTCGACGTCGGCCTGGAACCGGCCTGCGTCGTGGTCTGCCCGGAACACGCCATCATTGCCGGCGACATCAACGATCCAGGCAGCGAAATCGGCCAGCTGCTTGCCGGCCAGGATGTCACCGTGCGCAAACCCGAACAGGGAACCGCGCCCAAGCTCTTTTACATCGAAGGGAACGACGTCGTGCTGCACCCGACGGCGACCGAGCGGGCGCCCGAATCGTTTCTGTGGGCCGATGTCATTCCGCTGCACGGGGCTACCTCCCCTGGAAACGGCCATGCCGGCCCGGTGAGAGACGGCCGGCCGGCACCCGCCAATACCCACGCCAACGGCACCCGCCTGCGCCCCCCCCAGCCGCAGGGACAGCCCTGGAGCGGCCCGATTCATTTTGGCGAGGGGCGCATGGCCGAGCACATGGTGCAGGTGGCCTACAACGCGCAGCACAAAATTCCCTGGCACTGGCCGGTCCCGGCTTACCTGGTCACCAAGGGGATCGGCGCGGGCATTTTCATGGTGCTCGCCCTTGGCTGGGGGTTGAACTTGATGCCGTTCGACGGCCTGACCGCCCTGGCGGCCGGCTTTCTCTCCCTGTTCTTTATCGGCCTGACCACCGCCCTGCTGGTCTATGACCTGGAGCAGCCGCAGCGCTTCCTCTACATCCTGCGCCGGCCGCAGTGGCGCAGCTGGCTGACCCGCGGCGCCGTCCTCCTGATCGGCTTCTCGGTCATCGGCGGCCTCTGGTGGCTGTTCGAGCTGGGGAGCTATCTCTACGACTACACCAGCCCGCTTATCCAGGGGCTCTTCTTCTGGGTTGGGCTGCCCTTCGCCGTCGGCGTGGCCATTTACACGGCCTTCCTGTTTGCCCAGGCCGAAGGGCGGGACCTGTGGCAGAGCCCGCTGCTCCCGTTCCACCTGGTCGTCCAGGCGCTGATGATGGGCGGCGGTGCCCTCCTCCTGCTCGGACTGTT
>JBFFZG010000027.1:0-26510 GCA_041568735.1 Promineifilaceae bacterium (SeqCode) | reverse complement strand
TCCTTTGCCTGGGCCACCCGCTTCCGCCGGTTGGCTCGCGACTATGAACGCCTGGCGGAAACGCTTGAAGGGTTGCATTATCTGGTCTTTGCCATCCTGATGTTGAAACGGTTTGTGGACCTCATGGCTCATAGTGCATAACACGCTCTAGCGGAATTTGGCCATTACGAGGTGCAAATAATGAGAAAATTGTTTATTGGGAACGCAAATTTCCCTGGTTAATTGAGCCCGTATTTCTGCCAAATCGAACTCAAAAAGCTCCCCAATTCGTTACTGCCACTGCCCTCCATCCCAATTCCTATGGAAAGGCTGTTTATCTAGGATTGATTGCCAAACCGGCAGCAAAAACTCCCTGAGCTGGATGATTATTTCGCTCAACCCCATATTGTTGACTTCCAATTTGCTGCGATTGATAAAGGCGTCCCACTGCCTGATTTTTTGGGAATCCTCGGCGAAACCGATTGTGAGTCCAGTCGGTTCAGCTGGTGCAATTTCCGTCTGCCGCTGGTCAAAGGTGGCCTGAATCGCCTGTCTCAGCACCTGGCCCTCAAATTGAAAGAGTCTGGAGATTGTCCAAAGATCGAAGAAATCCTTCATGCGGCTGTTTGCCATACCAAGAATCGCCATGGCGTGAAGCTTCTCGGCCACAACAGTTTCTTTGGAATAGGTCCTCAGCTGAGGCTGAGGAATGGCAGCAGGGCCGGATATGAACTCACATCTGTTTGTGGGGTGATCACATCGCCAAAGCCAACGTCGATTTTCATCGGTATCGCTGCCGTTCCAAGGTAGCCTCTGAAAGATATCCGTTTCCCGCCGTACTCCTGATCTTCTCTGATATCTGCCACCTGGATGGTCCGAGCGTCGAAGATTAAGCCGTCATCTGGGACAGATGTCGCGCAAATTGAGGCAAATAGCTGCCTCAAAGAGTCGTTGTCACTTGGACCATATCCCAGGAAATCCAGGTCCCTGGTCGGCCGATGCAGCTCGCCGCTCCAAACGGCAAATAGGGTTGCCCCTTTCAAGATAAATTGATCGGCGTGAGGGGATTGACTGAGACGATAGAGGAATCGCTCGATCGCATACTGGACCAGAGTGAAATTAAAGTCATCTCCCCTTTTCTTGCTGATATTTAGCAGTCGATCTTTGACAGAGATTGAAAGGGGGCTCTGTTTGCCCTGGCTCATAGGATTGCTTCCAGGTATGGGCGAATGACGTTGTGGACGCGGCAAATCTCGGCGTAATGTATCAATTCATCCACCGTGAATTTGCGCTGGTGGTAGCCGTCTCGCAGTGCTTCAATGGCGACATCGACTCCGATCTTGTTTCGATATTTAAAGCAGTCGGCTACTGTCTTGGCCGGATTGTAAATATTGACGGAGGTGCCTTCAATCTCGTGCGCTTCGATTCCTTCTGAAAAAGCTTCACCGGAATAGTAAACATAGCGAATGGGCAGCCCCTGTTTCTTTGGCGCCCAAGATTTATTTTCAAGAGCCATCCAAACCTCGAAGGGGATCTGGGTGGTCAGCTCATGAAAGCTCAGCGCTGAGAGCAGGCAGATCACACCATCAGGCACGCGAGCTGCAGCGGTCACCAGGCCGTGATGTTCGCTAATTGGGGCATCTGGCAGGCGATAGAGACCCCGGCCGATCTTTTCAAGAAGACCTTGATCTGTGAGCCGACCGAGAAAGACATTTGGAATGCTGCGCGTCCGCAGCTCTCTGGCTACAAGGACCCCTTTTTCCTGGGCCATATCGAGGATTTGTTCGGAATAATCTTGATTCATGTCTGTTGCTAAAACTAGGTATATAACAGTAAATACCTAGATATTATAACATACCTATTGTCAGTTTTCCAGCTGATTAGCCAGCTGTCTCAGCAGAGCGGCTACATCGGCCTTAGAAGCCTTTTTATCGCTGTTGAGTGATCCAATACGGTCTTTGATGTCTTGCTCCGATAAGACCGAATAAATGCCGTCAGTGATGCTCATATTGGCGTGCATCAGGTTCATGCTAATCGCTTTGAAGTCGGCCATATCTTCGGGCCTGCTTGAGCGCTTTCACGGCGAAGCCGTGACGAAATTTAAATTGCTATTGTTGGGGAGTCATGTCGAGGTGATCGCTGTCTCTTTGAGCTACCGGTCCCGGCCCCATGTGACTGATTCATGAGGGAATCCTGTCCCTGGCCCACGGCCGAACTGATCAGCCGGCGGGTTGTGCCCCGTTCAGCGCATCCAGGCGGCGGCGATAGAGCGCCCTGGGAACCTCAGCCCACAACGTCTGGTAGATCTCAATAGCGGCCCGTCTCTGTTCGTCATCGCCGCCGATCTGCCACAGAGTGAAATGGACCTGAGCCTTTTCATCGGCCGTTTCCGCTGTGGGCAGCAGGAGCTGCAGGGCGGCCAGAGCGGCGGATCGTTCTCCTCGGGCCTCCAGAAGTCGGCCGGCGATCACCCGGCTCAGGAAATCGGTATCTCGTCGGCCGACCTCCCGGGCTATCTGCCCCCCTTCGGCGTTCAAGGGGGCGGCTTCGGTCGGGCGGCCGGCCGCTAAAAGTGTTTCGGCCCGAGATACCAGCACCCAACACAGGTAGTATCTGGCCCCCACCTGTCTGAACAGAGAGAGACTCCGATCGAAACAGGCCAGAGCAGCAGAGAAATCTCCCCGGTCTTTATAGACGTCCCCCATATTCCCCAGGTGGCGGGCCATCCCTTCCAGATTGCCCAGCTCTTGATCGAGGGCTAGCGCTGCTTCCTGATATTGGAGAGCCTGGTCGAATGCGCCCAGCACCATATGGACGTTCCCGATATTGCCGGTATAAATCGCCACCTGTGATCTGTCCCCCAATTCCCGGGCCAACCCGAGCGCTTCGCTGAACATGGCCAGGGCCTCATCAAAGCGCCCCCACGCCCGGAGGACGAGGCCGATCGATCCCAGGCAAATAGAGATACCTCGCCGGTGGTCGAGCTCGCGGGCGATCTGCAGCGCTTTCTGGTAGCTGCCCAGAGCCTCTTCCAGTCGGCCCATCTGCCACTGGACCAGACCGAGATTCTGGGAATAGCGGGCGATATATTCCCGATGGCCGGATCCTTCCACGATCGTCAGGGCGGCCTGTAGGTGGGTCTGGGCTCGGGGGAAGTCGCCCATATCTTTGTAGACAAGCCCTAGATTGCCCAGGTCCTGAGCGACGGCGCTTTCTCGCCCGGCTGCCTGGTTGGCGGTCAGCGCTCTCTGAAAGGTAGCCAGCGCTCGGGGATAGTCGCTCATTCGCCAGTAAACGCTGCCCAATTGATTGAGCGCCCGGGCCGCTTCCGGGCCGACCGGGTCGGGACCGGAAAGAAAGAGGGCGTCTTCCAGCCGGGCGATGGCCGGGCCGTATTCTCCCCGCAACTCGTGCAGACGACCGAGAAGGGCCAGCATCTCCAGGCGCAGACCGGCTGCTGGCGAACGGGAGCCGGCAGCCGGGCCAAGCAGGTTGAGCACCTCTTCGACAGCGGTCAGGGCGTCGCCGTAGCGGCCGAGTTTCTGCATGAAGCGGGCTTCTTTAAGCCGCAGGCTGGCTGTTAAGAGGGGCTCTTCCCCATCCGCCAGCAGGCCGGCGGCCAGGCTGAAAGCCGTTTCTCCCTCGGCGTAAAGACCGGCAAAGTGGTAATAGCCGTCCAGGCCGGGAGCGGCTCGCTCGATGGATGGCCACTGCCGGCTGTTGAGGGCGAAAAGCCACGCCTGGCGCAGATTATCGATGTCGGGGCGGATCGCCGCGACGGCCGCAAGGGCGCGGCCGCCGTCGAAGTGGGGGGCTTGTTCGGCGGCCAGGCTCAGATAGTATTCGCTGTGAAGACGTTGAGTCTCCACGGCCGGCGGCCGCTGTTCGGCGGCAAACTGGCGCAGGAGCTCATACATCTCAAAGCGCCCGCTGCCGGTCGTTCTCAGCCAGGATTTGCCGGCCAGAGCGTGCAGGGAGTGGAGATCGGCTCCGGCCACCGACCGGGCGGCCGATTCGTCAAACCCTCCGCGAAAAAGAGCCAGACGGCTCAGCGTATCCTGTTCTTCCAGAGTCAGCAGCTCCCAGGAGTAGGCCAGTGTGGCCGTCATGCTCCTCTGCCGGTCGGCCACATCGATCAAACGACCGGTCAGGGCTGTCAGTCCGGTGGCAAGCCGGCCGGCGATGGCCGCCGGCTCGTCGATATTAATGGCGGTCGCGGCCAGTTCGAGAGCCAGAGGCAGCCCTTCGGTCAGCCGGCAGATCTGTAGGACGGCCGCCACGTTTTCGCCGCTAAGGCTGAAGCGTCGCTGCACCTGTTGAGCCCGACCGGCGAAGAGCTGCACGGCGTCGTAAGTGCTAGCGTCGGGGGTCTGAGGATCTGGCGGATAGGGAAGGCCGGTTAGATCAAAGACCCATTCGGCTTGGATTGAAAGAAGATGGCGTGAGGTGACCAGGAGCACCAGATGCCCCGTCCGGTCGAGGAGATCGGCCAGAAACAACCGACCGTCGAGGAGGTGTTCGAAATTGTCGAGAACGAGGAGAAGCTCGCGGTCTTTCAGGTAGGCCAGGAGCTGCTCCTCCTCCGGCTTTCCGTCCTGAAAACGGAACTCCAGCGCGCCGGCGATGGCGGCGACAAGCCCTTCAACCCCGGCCACGGCCGCCAGAGGGACGAATGCTGTCCCATCGCTGAAGCATGGGGCCATTTCCCTGGCGACTTCCACGGCCAGGCGGGTCTTTCCGGCCCCTCCGGGACCCCCGATCGTCACCAGCCGACAGTCCCGATTGGACAGCAATTCGGACAGCTCGGCCAGCTCCTGCTGCCGGCCGACGAAGGAGGAGGCGGTTTGGGGGAGATCGGGCTGTCCCCATGGTCGCTGCCGCACCGGCTCACTCTTCAGGATCTGTTCGTACAGCCGGACCGTGTCGGCCCCAGGCTCAACGGCGAGCTCTTCGGCCAGGACGGCGGCGCAGCGGCGGAATTGGGCGAGGGCGGCGCTGCGCTGGCCGTCCCGAGCCAGCGCAAGCATCGCCTGTCGATGGGCTTCTTCTCGCCACGGTTCCAGGGTCAGCTGACGGGCCGCCAGCCGATAGACCACGGGCCAGTTGCCATGCAAAGCATGGTAATCGGCCAGTGTGTACATCGCGTCGAGTGCCTGACGGTGGACCCTTTCGCGCCTGATTGCAGCCCACGCTTCAAAAGTGGGACTGTCGGCCGGTGCCAGCTTTTCCAGAAATTCTCCCCGATAGAGATCAACAGCCTGCTGCAGCCGCCGGGCACAGGCCGGGCAGGCCGCCGGCCGGCGGTGATTGTGCCGTTTAACGGCGTCCAGCAGGGAATCGAATGCGACTGCATCGACCCGGCAGGAGGCGGCTGGATTGAGCTGCACGCTCTCCCTGGAGACCAGCAGAAACGGGGGATCTGCCCGGCCGTCGCCAATTGTCCGGCGCAGCCCGGCCAGCGCCTGCCGCAGGCTATCGCGGGCCCCTTTATCGGTCGTGACGGTCCACAGCAAGCCGGCCAGAGAATCGCGGTGGTGGGGGCGATCGGCCTCGGCGGCCAGGAAAGCCAGCAGCGCCCGAACCTTGTCATAGGCGAACTGATCGACGATCTGCCCGTCGAGGGAGACGCGAAACAATCCCAACAGATCGATTAAAAGTCTGGGCGCCGCAGGGTCATCCGTCTGGTCTGATTGGGCCATGCCACCCTATCCTGCATGTCATCGTCTGCCTGGCGGACCGCTCATGATCGACCGGCCGGCTGTTTTGCGATCTCTTCACGCGTGTCTGCTAAGGTAGCCGGGGGATCAAATTGCAGTGAGTGCACCGACCGCCTGTTGGCAGCGATGGTAAAGGATCTGAGCGGAGAAAAGCCATGTCCAGGAAGCAATATCGACACTATTATATCATTGTGATCACCTTTTTGAGCCTGATGCCGGTGACAATGATGGCAGTATCGGCCGGTCCGGGCCGGCCGGGATCGAAACTGGCCGGCCCCTGTCCCGACTTGCCGGCGGCGATCACTCTGACCCTCGATCTGGATGATGTGGTGGAAACGGAGCACTACTGCATCCGCTATCGTAAGGGAGCCAGTGCAAACTACAGCGCCGGGGTGGTCACCCAGATTGATGCTTCGGTCGTGGCCATACACGCCGAGAATTATTGGGCACGTTATGTCAACGATTTCCAGTTCCCCGGCTTCTGGATCGACGACCCTTCCGAAAAATTGTCGATCTGGCTCGTGCGCGGGGACGAGCCAGATATCGTGACTTATGCCAACTTCGGTCCGGGTACGGGCTGCAACGGAAAGGCGGCACCCGGAGAGGACCTGATCGTGATCCGTACCAGCTGTTTTTTGTCGGTGAACGGTGCGATCAAAAATGCCGTCGGCCACGAAACCTTCCATCACATCCAGAACGGGGTCAATCTCGGGGTTGGGTCGGGGGAAGGGACCTGGATTGTGGAAGGAACTGCGAGGCTCATGGAAGACCAGGTTTTCAGCGATATGGACAACTGGGCGGGAGCCCCATCCGCACCGTTTTCTTTCAACAAGGAAGTTAACATTTTTTTAACCGGTGGTAATACCAATCAGGACCTGACCACGGCCAGCTACCGGGCCGCCCTCTGGTGGAAGTACGTTACCGAACAGATTGGGACTACACCTGGCGAACCCCAGCTGGGGGTCGATGCCATCCTAGATCTATGGACGGCGGCCAATTCGGCTGATGGCATCGCTGCCGTTAATGATTTGCTCGGCAGCAAATCTCTGACCTTTAATGAGCTGTTTCAGCAGTTTGCCCTGGCCAACTGGACCAAGGATCTGAATGTCGTCAGCCTGCCGGACGGCCGCTACTATTATATAGACGAGCAGCAGGCCGGGAACCCGGCTCCCTACGGGCCGATCAATCCCCAAAGTGCGGGGGTGCTAACGGGATCGGTAACCTGGGCAGCGGAAACGATCAGCCGTTACGGTGCCCAGTATTACACGGCCGATCTGACTAACCCGGCCTGCCCGGTGGTCAGCGTCCAGTTTGATAAAATTAGCGGATCGGGAGCCCCCTTCTATTATGTGGTTACCCAGTCCGGTCAGAACCTGGTGACCGATATCCATTACGAAGGTCCATCTGGAAACTGGGGAGGGGATTGGAGCCAGAGTTTTGCGACTCCAGGGCTGACCCGGGTGACGGCCATCGCCGGCAGTCTGGGCAACAGCATGCTCGTCTCGGTCAACTTCGTCTGCGCCACTCCTGGTTTGGAGATTCAATCCCCGTCGGCCGGCGCCCCGGTCTTTGTCGGTGAATTCAATAATCCGGGCAAACTCCTGGCTGCTGTCAGCGTGACGGGGGCGTCCGGTTCTTCTCCGGTGGTGGCCGGGCTGAGTATGAAAAATTTCACCGCCCGGATCAACGGGGTGCCGGCGACCGTTGTTGCCGGCGGCTTTGTCCAGGAGCAGTACTGGCTGCATATTCAATCTCCGGAACAGGCCGCCAATGGAGTCTATGATCTGGAAATTATTCTCAACAACCCCGCTACGGGAATGGCGATCGCCGCAGACACCAACCCATCCAGCGTGGTCTATGATGACAGCCGGGGAGATCAGGTGCTGGTTATCGACCGCTCCTTCTCGATGGCTGATGACGGCAAAATGGAAGCAGTGCAGGATGCGGCTTCCTTTTACATTGACGTGACCCGCACCGACGATGGCCTGAGCGTCGTTCCTTTTAGAGGAGTTGTCGAGCCGGCCCCTTTCGCCATGAATTCGGTGACGGCTCAGGTCAGGCAGGACGCCCATGAGTACATCAGCCAGCTTTCCCCCAACGGCAACACCAGTATCGGGGCCGGGTTAGAGGAAGCGGCTAACCAGGTCAATACCAGCCCAACGGGCAACGACCGCTGTCTGCTGGTCCTGCTGTCGGACGGCATGGAGAACACCGCCCCGTTCTGGGCGGACGTCTCCGATTATGTCCTGGCCACCGGCTGCCCGATAATGAGCGTCGCTTTTGGTCCGGGCTCAGACGAAACGCTGCTGCAGGCGATCGCCGCGGCCACCGGGGGCCTATCTTTTTACAACGATGTCTTCGTCAGCTCCGGCCTGAGCCTCCAATCCGTCGATGACATGGCCCTTAACCTGGGAGACACCTATGAGTTTGTCCAGAGCCGGAGCGCGGGTCGGCAGCGCTACCTTTCTGAGTCGGGAATCATTCCTACGGCGATGAATGTACAGGTTCATCCTTTTGCCGTTGACAGCGGCACCACGGAGCTCTTCCTGGGGCTGGATTGGAACAACGCCGCAGCCGTCATGGAGTTCCAGCTTCGCCGTCCCAACGGTACCGTGCTCGATCTGTCGACCCTGCCCACGTTCTTTTTCGACCCGTCCAGCAGTCACATGGGGGCCTATCTGGCCGCTCCGGCGCGGGGAAATTACGAGCTGCTGGTGAAGTTCACTGAACCGACGTTTGTGTTTGACCTGCCCTACCGCGTCTATGTCGGCGGCCGTTCTGACCTGACGCTGGAGCTCCTCCTGCCGGACCGGACCGGCGGCAGTTATCTGACCGGCGACGCCCTACCGATCTTCGCTTTCCTGTCCAACAGACAGGAGCCTCTCGATGCCGAAATGGTGGCCGATGTCACCCTTCCTGACGGCCAGACCGTTAGCCTGCCCCTTTTTGACGACGGGCTGCACGATGATGGTACAGCCAACAATGGGCTGTACGGGAACCGGTTCACCAGGGTGACACAGGCCAGCGGGTTGAAACCGTCACCGGAAGGGGTGCCGGATCCGAAGCCGCTGCAGGCTGGTGGGTACCGGGTTGTGGTCACAGCCCGCGGGAGCGGGCTCAATCGGCAGGCGCTGGGCTCCTTCGCGGTTCTGGCTGGGCCGGACCTGGATGGCGACCGGCTGCCGGATAACTGGGAAGAGGAGCACGGTGTGGGGGACCCGACCGGTGATCCGGATCTGGATGGGCTGATCACCGGCGAAGAGTTCCTGAACGGCACCCATCCCAATGATTCCGACACGGACGATGGTGGGCAAAATGACGGCTCCGAAGTCCTCCTTTCGGGGACCGATCCGCTGCGTCCCGGAGACGATCTCTTGGCGGCGCCCGACTTCTTTGAGGCGATCGCCCTGGACAGCGGTGTGCTGCTCCATTATGGTTTGCCGCAAGGGGCCACCGGGGCGTTCTTTTTCCGCGCCATCTCCCCGGATGGCCCATGGGATGGGCCGGTCAAGGTGATATCCCCCACGCTGTCTAATTATATGACCGACACCGTGCCGGTCCCGAACCAGACCTTCTACTATCGCTTTGTGGCTACCGCTCTCGCCCCGGCCCGGCCGACCGCTTCCGCCGCCGTTGGGGGCCGTGAAATCGAAAGCGCCTCTCTAGCCAGCGAGCCGGTGACCCCCCGCCGGGATCCTGTCCCACCGGAGGCCCATATCGCCATTAACGGCCACGCCGCTGAAACAAACAACCTGGATGTCACGTTGACCTTCTACGCCGGCCACGGGGAAATGGCCGTGTTCTTCGAAGATATTGTCGAGATGCAGATCAGCAACGACCCTTATCTGGCCGGGGCTCCCTGGCGGCCGTTCCGGGTGGTGACACCCTGGCGCCTGGAGCTGCCCGTCGCAGGAGGTGTCACCCGAGTTTACGGCCGCTTTCGTGACAAAGCAGGCAATATCTCCCGCTTCACCGCCGTGGACGATATCCTCTACCGGCCGGCAGCCGAATTCAGGCTCTTCCTGCCCGCTGTAATGGTCCGTTAAAAGGGGTTTCTTTCACCAAACCGGCTTCCCCCCTGATGATTCACTTTCTTCCTCGGTCCGCCATTCAGCCGAATGGAGCTCAACCTCCCCATCCGCGGCGAAGAGGGTGCAGCCGCTGACCTCGGCCTGGGGGAAGATCAGCTCGCTCAGGACGACCAGCCCATCGCCGGTGAAGAGCGCAATCGAGTGGCAGTCAATCAGGAGGTGGAGGGTCAGGAGCCCTTTTCTCAGGGGAAGGGGAGCTTGGCCAGGGCGGTGAGGACGACCTCCTCGCACCGGGGAGGAATGGTCTTGTCGAACTGGCGCAGCGGAGGGATCGGCTGGTAGACGTGCTGGTGGAGGATGGCGTCGGTTGATTCGGCGTCGAAGGGGACCCGGCCGGCGAGCATGTGGTAGTAAACGACCGCCATCTGGTAGAAGTCGGTCTGTGGGCTCAGCGGCCGTCTCAGGGCCTGTTCGGGGGCCAAATAGCGGGGAGAACCGATCAGGGTCGTGGTTTGAGTGCGGTCGGTCAGCCGGGCGATGCCAAAGTCGGCCAGGCAGGCCATGCCGTCTGCATCGAAGAGGATATTGCCCGGTTTGATATCCCGGTGGACGACGCGGTGGCCGTGAGCTTTATCGAGGGCGGCGCAGATTCGCTCCAGGATGACGGCCGAATCCTCGAGGGCCAGCCGGTCGAGAGCCAGCCTTTCCTTGAGGGAGCCGCCGTCCATAAGGCGGATGATCAGGTAGGGGCGGCCATCGTGCTCGCCGAAGTCGTAGACGGGGACGATGGCCAGTGCTCCAGCCCGGCGATGATGCGGGCCTCCTGTTCGAACTTGATGGTGGAGAGAGCGTCATCATCTTCGCTGGTCGGTGCGTAGAGCATTTTGATGGCGACATCCCGATCGAAGCGGGGGTCGTATGCGCGGTAAACGGCCGCCATCCCTCCCTGCCCCAGGAGGCTGGTCAGGCGGTAGCGGCCGATCATTTATGGTGTCATCAAGCTCCTTGCAGACATATGTTCAGATATGACCACATTCTTTTCCTGATTGAATTGAAAATCGACAAAATCGGCGAAAGGAGTCTTGTCAAAATATCGATTGGGGTATAGTTTTTTTCCTCGGGCGGTTAGCTCAGTTGGTTAGCGCGCTACGTTGACATCCCAGAGGTCACAAGTTCGAGTCTTGTATCGCCCACAAAAAAACCCGACCAGCGGCCGGGTTTTTGCGTTCTGGGAGCAGGCCGGGTCGTCCCGGCGGGATGGGGCGCGGCTCAGGCCCCCTCGGTTTCGGCCGCCAGCGGCAGTGCCACGGTGAATTCGGTCCCGTCCCCCTCCTGGCTCGTAAACTGGATGGTGCCGCCGTGGCGGTCGACGGCCTGTTTGACGATGTAGAGCCCCAGCCCGGTCCCGGCGACTGTGCCGACGTTGCCCGCCCGGTGGAAAAACTCGAAGAGACGGGCCTGATCCTGCGTCGGAATACCGATGCCCCGGTCGCGCACGGCGAAGCGCACTTGCCCGCCGCGGGCAGAGAGGGTCAGCGTCACCGGGCTCCCTTCCGGGGAGTACTTGATGGCATTCGAAAGCAGGTTGCGCAGGATGTGATGCAGGAGCCCGATGTCCATCACGGCCAGCCGACCGGCCAGCGGCTGGGCGCCGGCCAGATCGAGGCTGATCTGGTGCCGTGCGCCGGCACCCAGGCGAAATTCCTCGATCAAATCCCGGCAGAAGCGCTCCAGGTCCAGCGGCGCCGGGTCGAACTGCATCCGGCCGGCTCGCCCCTTCTCCACCTGCAGCACGCCGTCGACCAGGTCGGTCATCTGTCTGACCGACGACTGGATCCGGTGGAGGTGCTTCTGCTGATTATCCTCGCTGAGACGGTTCTGGTAGCGCTCAAGCATATGCGCCGAAGAAAGGATCACCGCCAGCGGCGTCCGGAATTCGTGCGAGGCGATGGAAAGGAAGCGGCTCTTGAGCTCGCTCAGCTCTTTTTCTTTTTCCAGCGCATGGCTGACTTCTTCGTTGACCCGCTGGAGCTGGCTGTTGGCGTTGCGCAGGGCGGCCGTGCGCTCCGCGACCCGCTCCTCCAGCAGGGCGGAATATTCCTGCAGGTTCAGCACCAGGCGGGCGTTGACGATTGCCTGCGCCGCCTGGTCGGCCAGACCCTGCAGCAGGACCAGCTCTTCACTGTCGAAGTGGCGCACCGCTTCCGCGACGCCGATGTCGAGCCGGCCGATCAGCTGACCGGCATGGCGCATGGGCAGGCTGATCGTCGTGCGCAGGTCGATGCCGGCTGCCGGCAGCCTGGGGCCGCCATCACCACCGGCAGCGTCTCCCTCATCGCCTGGCTCCCATTCCGTTGGGGGCGGGCCTTCATCTTCCAATGGGAAAATGGCCCGTTCCCGCCCACCGGTCATGGCCGGTCCGTGGCCGGCGGCAAAGTCGAAGACCTGCCGCTCCGGGTCAAAAAGGCTGACGGCGGCGAGGGAAACCTGCAGGGTCTGCACCGTTTCCTCGCATACGGCATCCAGGATCGATGGCAGATCGAGGTCGGCGTTCAGGCGGGCGGCGATGCGGGTCAGGGCCTGCGCGTGGGCGGTCTGGCGGTGGAGCTGGGCGGTTCGCTCGCGCACTTTTTCTTCCAGACCCTGGTTGTGCCGTTGCTGCAGCAGGTGGAGCGCGCGGGTTTCGAGCAGGTTGCGGATGCGCAGGAGCACTTCGATGTGGTCGAGCGGTTTGGTCAGGAAGTCCCGGGCGCCCAGCGTCAGGGCGCGCTGTTTGGCCGGTTGGGTGACATCGGCTGTCAGCACGAGGATCGGCAGGTAGCACTGGGGCGAAATGACTTCGCGCAGCTTTTCGAGCAGTGCGAAGCCGTCCAGATGGGGCATATGCAGGTCGAGCAGGATCAAATCGGGCTCAAATTCGCCGAAAATCTCCAGGGTGCGGCGGGGATCGGTCGTCGATTCCAGGTTCGTATAGCCCTCCTCCTCCAGAAGTTCCCGGAGGAGAAGGACATTGGCGGCCTGATCGTCGACGATCAAAATCCTGGCATCTGTGAGTTTTTCGGTCACCATGGGCTAATTTCTCTCGAGCAGCGTGTGGATCGTCGTCAGGAATTTCGAGACGTTCAGCGGTTTGGTCAGGTAAGCGTCCCCCCCGGCCGCATGGAGCCGCTCGATCTGGTGCGGTGTGGCATCGGCGCTGATCACGATTACCGGAATGTGGCGCGTTTCCTTGTGCTGCCGCAGACGGGTCAGAACCTCCCGGCCGGGAATATCCGGCAGGTGTAGATCGAGGAGGATAAGATCCGGCAGGTGCTCGCGAGCCAGGTTCAAACCACCCTGTCCTTCCATGGACCAGATCAGATCGACCTGCCCGACTTCGGCCAGGAGCTGCTGGATGAGCTCGAAGTTGGCCAGATTATCTTCAATGTAAAGCAGCGTGCGAGTCTCCCCCGGCGCGTCAGCGGGTGAGAGGAAGCCGGTGCCGCCGGCGATTTTTTCTACCTCAAAGGAAATATCCGCGCCCGGCAGATCGACCCAGAAGGTGCTCCCCCGGCCGCTCTCGCTTTCGACCCCGATGCTGCCGCCCATCAGTTCGGCCAGCCGCTTGGAAAGGGCCAGCCCCAGACCGGTTCCCTCGACCTCCCGACTGTCGGCGCCCAGCCGCTCGAAGGGCTGGAACAGCCGCTCCTGCTGTTCGGCGGTCAATCCCGGACCGGTATCCCGCACGCTGATGCGCCAGCCGCCGTTGGGTCCGGGGGTGCAGTCCAGCCAGACATCCCCGCCGATGACGTTGTACTTGATGGCATTGGCCACCAGGTTAAGCAGAACCTGCTTCAACCGCTGCAGGTCGGCGGTGACGAAGATCGGCCGCTTGTTTTCCAGCAGCATGTGAATGCGGATCTGGTTGGTGGTGGCGAGTGGGATCGTCAGGTCGAGAACCTCCGACAGGGTGCGGCCGACGTCGACCTGCTCGGGAGAAATCTCCATCCGGCCGGCTTCAATTTTCGAGATATCCAGCACCTCGTTGATCAGGTTCAGCAGATGCTGCCCCGCTTTGAGGATCTGGTCGACGCGCTTGTGCTGGCCGGTGGTCAGCGGCTCCTTCTGGCTCATCTCCATGAGCTGGCCGAAGCCAAGAATGGAATTGAGCGGGGTGCGCAGCTCATGGCTCATGCGCGAAAGGAACTCGCTCTTGGCCTCGTTGGCCTGTTCGGCCGCCTGGCGGGCGATCTTATTGGCCTCGGCCTGCATCCGTTCGGTAATGATGCTCAGCGTGATCAGCAGGCTGCGCGGCGTGCCGTCCGGCCTGGAAGTGAGCACTGTGGCCCGCTGCTGGATCCACTCCCAGGCGCCGTGGGCGCTCTGGAGGCGAAAGTGAATCGGAGCGATGATTTCCTGTGGGCTGGCGGCCAGTTTGTCCCAGTAGGCACCGACGGTTGCCCGGTCCTCCGGGTGGAGGGCGAACAGGAGTGAGGGTTTCCCGGGGGCTTCCAGGGCAGCCCGCTCGTAGCCGAGGAAATCATCCCGATTGAGGTATTCAATGGTCCAGCTGGTGAGATCGACCTTGTAGATTGTATCCGGAGCATTGTTGAGAAAGCTCTGCAGATTGCGCTCGCTTTCTCGAACCATTTCCTCGGCCAGCTTGCGATCGGTGATGTCGGTATGGGTGCCGTAAATCCACTCGGGCCGCCCATCCGGGGTCGTGCTGACGATGCGGCCTCGATCATGGACCCAGATCCAGTGGCCGTCCCGATGTTTCATCTGGCATTCGAGATCGAAATAGGTGGACTCGCCGTTCATCAGGGCTGTCATCCGCTCTTCGGCCAGCACCAGGTGTTCCGGACGGCAGTAGCTGATCCAGGTCTCCCCGGTCAGTGGGGCGATTTCCGCCAGCTCATAGCCGATAATTTCGGCCCAGCGCTCGTTGACCACAATTTCACCGGTCTGATGATTCCATTCCCAGGTCCCGAGATTGGCGCTGTCGATGATATTCCCCAGCTTCCCCCGGCTGGTCCGGAGCGCGTCTTCGGCGTCTTTGCGCTCAATGGCGGCGCCCAGAGTATTGACGGCCGCTTTGAGCGCCTCCAGCTCGGCCAGCGACCAATCTCGCACGTGGTGGCACTGGTCAAAGCCGACGCTGCCCCACCATTCCCCTTTGACAAATACGGGCACGAGAACAAGGGAGTGAATATCCTGTGGCTGGAGGATCGCTTTTTCACTTTCAGGGAAGGTGTCCACATGGCCGTAAATCATTTCGTTATTGCCGAGAACATCTTCCCAACGGCCGAATCCGGCCGCCCGGATGGGGAGGAATTTTAAATCGGGATTGTCAATCTGGGGCTCAATCCCCGCATTGCACCATTCGAAGCGCTGGCTTGTAAAGCGCTCCCCTTCCGCCGGCGGGAGATTTTCAAAGACATAGATGCGGCTGACACCGGTCGCTTTCCCCAGTCGGGCCAGGATTCCATCGACTTCGTCTTCCCAGTGCGGGGCGGTGAGAAAGCGCTCGGCGGCGAAGGCGACCGCCGCCAGAATCGCTTCCCGCTGTTTCAGCTTGGCTTCAGCCCGCTTCCTTTCCGTGATGTCCTTGGCCGAGACGAGGCGAACCTTCTGCCCCTCCAGGATAATCCCATGGGCGAATATCTCGACATCGATGAGTGTGCCGTCTTTCTTCTGATGGCGGAATTCCCCGTGCGACGTCGGCTGATCCAGGGCGGTGGCCAGATACCGTTCCAACTGGGGGATATCCTGTTCTCGGCGAATTTCGCGGATGGTCATCGCGAGAAATTCCTCTCGAGAATAACCGTATTTGGCGATCGCTTCGTCGTTGACGGCCAGGAAGCGCAGGGTTTCCGGGTCAAAAAGCCACATCGCCTCCGGATTCGAATCGAAAAGCAGACGGTATTTGTGTTCGCTCTGTCGGAGCGCCTCCTCCACCTGATTGCGCTCGGTGAGATCAGTGACGACGGCGATGGCGCCGGCTTTGCCGCTCTTGGTCACCCGCGGCACGGCCGAGACCAGAACGGGGACCACATGACCGGCCGCGTGCCGGAGCCGAATTTCATAAGCGGAATTGATATTGGCCCGGCGCAGCTGGTTCTGTTTATCCAGCAGGCCGGATTCCTCCGGTACGATGATCTCGTGCACGCATTTGCCGATTAATTCTTCCGGGGTCAGCCCCAGCATGGTGGCGAAAGCCGGGTTGACGTACTCAAACTCGTCATTTTCAATCGTAATGGTCAGCCCCTGCCCCATGCGGTTCATGACAAAACGGGCGAAGTCCCGCTCGTCCTGGAGCTTTTGTTCGACCACCTGCCGTTCCCGAATCTGTTCTTCCAGGGCGGCGGTGTGATGCCGGTCCCGCTGGACCAGGAGCGCATTTTGAATGGCGGCCGCGGCCGGGGCGGTCAGCATTTGCGCGAAATGGAGGTGTTCCTCCGTAAAAAACCCCGGGATTGTTTTGTCGAGCGAAAAGAGGCCAATCGTTTTACCGCCGGCCACGAGAGGCACGCCGATCCAGCTGAGCACGTGTTCGGCTCCCTGCGGCCGCTCCCAGCCCGGAAACTGGTTCGTATCGGGAATGACCCGGCCTTTCTGGCCGGACACCAGGGATCGCAGCATCTCGTTCTGCCGCAGATCGAAGGTGATGGCTCCAGTGAGATTAGTATCTGTAAAAGCCTCATAACCGCGCATTGCCCGCAGACCAAGGGTATGCTCATCCAGAAGGAGCATGACATTGGCCGAATCGAACGGGATCATCTGCGTCAGGGAATCCAGAAGAACTTCCAGAATGTTGGGCAGGTCGAGACTCGAGGTCAGGGCGAAATTGGCCGCCTGCAGCATTTCGGCCATTCTCCGGGCCTGCTTTTCCGCCTCAAACAGGCGCTGGCGCTCGGCTTCGGCCAGCTTGCGTTCGGTGATGTCCATGGCAATCCCACGCAGATGGGTCGCCCGCCCGGCCGAATTTTTGATGACAGCCGCCTGCTCAAACAGCCAGCAAACCGAGCCGTCGGGCCGAATAATCCGGTAGTCAAGAGCGTAGGAGCTGTGGTTCTCCAGGGCTTCTTCGGTCCTTTGCCTGACGAGGGCGCGGTCATCTGGATGAATTTTGCTGTAAAACGTCTCCTGGGTCAGCTGAACGGAATGGGGCTCCAGACCAAACAGCCGGTAGAGTTCGTCCGACCAGATGGATCTGTTTTGGACGATGTCCCATTCCCAGCTGCCAATATGGGCGACCCGCTGCGCGACTTCAAACTGATTTTTCTGGGCTGCCAGCGCCTCTTTTATCCGCTGCTGTTCGGTGATATCGACCCAGGCACCGGCAATTTCCACCGGATTGCCGGCGACATCGCGGTGGAGCTGGAGTTCATCCCGGACCCAGATGACCGTCCCGTCCTTGCGGAAAAAGCGGTATTCATGGACGAGGTGATCTTCGCTGAATATCCTGGCCGTCACTTTTAATGCCTGCTCGCGGTCGTCGGGGTGCAGGTTGTCCAACCACCAGTTCGGTCGAAAAACCTCGTCCGATTCAAATCCGAGTAGGGCGGTCACGTTGCCGCTGACGTCGGTGGTGGTGAATCCATTTGGATTCAGGCGGTAAAGGATCGCCGGGGTGACAGAGAGCAGGTGGCTCAGGCGGTTTTCACTGTGGTGCAGCGATTCGAGGGCCAGCATTCGCTCCGTAATATCCTGGGCGGTCCCATACATGTGGGTGACCTCGCCATTCTCGTCGACGATGACTTCTCCCTGGCCATGCAGCCAGTGGATGGAGCCATCCGGCCAGGGGACCCGGTGATCAAATTCATAGGGCTGGTGGTCAATCAGGCACTGCTGCACAGTTTGAAAGATGGTTTCACGATCTTCCGGATGGATCCGGTCGAGAAAGGTGTTGTAATCGACCTCGATTTCGTTCGGTTTCAGCCCAAATAGGCGGTAGAGTTCGGCCGACCAGGTTACCCGGTTGGTTTCAAGCTCCCACTGCCAGGTACCGATCTGGGCCATGCGCTGCACGTTTTCCAGGCGTACCGATTCATCCTGAGTCCATTTTTGGAAGGCCTTGGCCGAAGACAGCCGGCCGGTGGCCGGCTTCAGCACCGGCATGTAATCCGATATCTGGCCGATTTTACGGCTGGCAAGACGCCGGTTTTCCAATTTTTCTACCAGCAAATGGGCCAGTGTTCGCAGCGACAGCAGCTGGGAGGAAGTCAGCCGGCGCGGCCGGCGGTCGACCACAGACAGAGTGCCGATGGGCAGGCCGTCGAAGCTAACCAGCGGCGCGCCGGCGTAGAAGCGAACGTGGGGTGAGGCGGTGACCAGTGGATTGTCCGCAAAACGGGGATCCTGGGTAGCGTCCTCCACCTGGAGGATCTCGTCCGGCTGAAGAATTGCGTAGGCGCAGAAGGGGCATTCGCGAGGGAATTCCAGCCCATCGAATCCCACGCGTGCTTTAATCCACTGTCGCTGGCCATCGACCAGCGACAGCATGGCGATCGGCGCCTCGCAGATTTCGGCGATCATACGGGTGATGTCGTCAAAGACCGGCTCGGGCGGCGTATCGAGCAGATGATATTCCCGCAGCCGTTCGAGGCGCGCTTTTTCGTTGGCGTGGTTCGCTGGACTTGTAACTCTCTCCATGGGATCTCCGGCAGGATACAAATCTTATAGAAAACCGGACACGGGGAGCTCTTTCCAGCCGTTTCACGCTGATTTAACCCCTCATCAGGGGAAGGTCGTACCCGGTTCCTGGCCTACGGTCAAGGCGCTGCTTTCTGACAGCTGCCGGTGGGAGAGAAGCGCGTGCATTGGGACAGGTGGCGAACCAATTCCCCTCGACCTGTTCGATCGATAGGAAGTCGCCTGATGAAAGCGGCGGTGGCCGCCCCTGGTCAAAAATACCCTGCCATGGGGTATGTCTTCTGGCCCGGGGACGGTTAATTAGCACCAGGGACCGTTGCCTGGTCAACTGATCATATGATAAGTGGCAAAATTATAGCATAGGCCCTCTGGCGGAGATGGCCGGGCGTTAGGAAATTAGCACCAATCTCCCCGGGATTTGGTCTGGGATTTTGTTCGGCCGGCCGGTCCCCATCGATCAGGCGGCGGACCGGCCAGTAAACAGGACCTCCCCGTTCTCATTTCCAGGGAGGTCCTTTGGCGGTGATCCCATCGGGTCCTTCAACCGGCCTGATGCCGGGCAGACGACCCGCCGATGGCTTAATCCTGGCCGGCGGTCATGAGGTTTTCCAGGGCCTCGGCCTCGGATCCGAAAACCCGGATGACTTCCTTCAACCGGGTCAGCTCAAAGATGCGCCGGTAGTGTTCTTTCAAACCAAAAGCCAGGAGCTGCTGATTCGCCCGTTGGGCGCGAATGACCAGTCGAACCAACAGCCCGATCCCGGCACTGTTCATGTACATCAGATGGTCGAAACCGAGCAGGATAACCCGCGCGCCGCCGCCGGTAGCCCGGGTGTAAGCGTCCATAAACGCGCTCTCGGCCGCCGTGGTTAAATTGCCGCGGATATCGATAATGCCCACCTGGTTGACGATCGGCCGCAGCGTGATGGAATCATGAATTTCGTCCATTGGACTCTCTCCTTGCGCCGGCCGGACACCGAGTCCGGCCGGCCCGCGTTAAAGTGGTTAAATATTCCGCCGGTCAGGGCGGCCGCCGGCGAGTTCAGGGGCGAACGACCTCCAAAACCGGATCCCGGGTCAGAGCCAGGATCGTGACGTCATCGTCTGGACCCTGCGGTCCGACAAAATCCGCCAGATCCGCCAATAACCGCTCGATGACATCCGAGCTGCCGGCCTGTATCCCGGCCAGCAGGGCCTCCAGTCTCGGCACGCCAAACAGGTCACCTGCCGGATTCAGGGCCTCCGTCAGCCCATCGCTGTAAAAAAGGAGGCAGTCGCCCGGTTCGAGGGTCAGTTCTCGCCCCTCGTAGGTGGCATCCGGCATCCAGCCGAGCGGCATGCCGGTGGCCCAGATTTCGGCAACCCCCTGCGCCCCATGGCAGAAGGGCAGATTGTGGCCGGCGTTGGCCAGGGTCAGGCGGCCGGTCACCGGGTCCAGAACGGCATAGAGACAGGTGACGAAGAGTCCTTCAGGCAGGTCGGGCAGCAGGAGCCGGTTGGCCCGCCGCAGCACCTCCTCTGGATCGATAAACTGGTAGGCGACTGAACGCAGCAGGCTGCGTGTGGCGGCCATGACCAGGGAAGCGGGAATCCCCTTGTCGCTCACATCCCCGATGACCAGGGCGCAGCGGCCGTCTTTGAAGGAAAGGAAATCGTAAAAATCGCCGCCGACCGCCTGTGCCGGCCGGTAGTGGCCGGCGATCTCCCAGCCAGGCATCTCAGGCCATTCGTGCGGCAGCAGCGTCTGCTGCACCAGGCGGGCCAGCCGGAGCTGCTGGGCCAGCCGCTGCTTTTCCAAAGCGGCTGCCTGCTGTTCGAGGGCCAGCTGCGCCACCCGCACGGCCGGGCCGGCCTGGGCGGCCACCAGGCTGAGAAACTGCCAATCGTCGGCCGAGTAGCCTTCCTGGTTGGTCCGCGGGCCAAGACTCAGCCAGCCGATCAATTCGCCCCGGCTGCGCAGCAGCACCAGGGCGATCACGCCGGCCGCGCGCAGCTGTTCGAGCCCGCCCGAATTCACCTTCAATGTCTCCAGTGCCGTAATATCCTCTCTGGACTCAGTTAAATAAGGGACGAGCGGGTCGTCGAACGGGACGACTCCGTTGACCCAGATGGGGAAATCGGCCCAGTTCCCGCCCTCGTCAAACAGGTAGACCCGAAAGCCCTGCGGCGTGCGCAGCCAGGAAAACACCGAGGCCGGCTGGATGATTTCACTGATCGCCCGTTCGAGCTGCTCGGTCAGGCGGGTCAGGTCGACTTCGTCTCGCAGGGCGGCGCTCAGCCCCACGATTACCTGTGCCGCGTCGTATTTTCGGGGAAAGAGGTGGCGGTCGATGCCGGCTTGAACCCGCTGGCGCAGGGGATACACCAGGACGGCGGTGGCCAGGGTCGAGACGGCCATGGCCAGCAGGGAATTGTGGCCGGTGACAGCCCGGAAGAACGGCTGCAGGAGGAGGACCAGCCCCAGGTAAACGGCCGTCAGCAGGACGGTCAGCAATCCGTAAACCAGGGTGCGGTTGACGAATACGCCGATATCCCAGAGCCGGTACCTGAGAATCGAGATGCCGATCGCCAGGGGGACAAAGAGGATCGATATGTAGAGGAGCGGCACTCCGGCCAGGATATAGACCAGGTGAGTCAACCCGGGCTCGCGCAGTGAGGGAAAGACGGTTGGAATGATGTAGACATAGGCGAGGAAGCCAATGGAAGCGACCACCAGGCCAAGCACAACCCAGCGGGTTTGCTGGCGCTGTGATGGGGTGGAGACGGCCCGGAAGCGGTAGATCTGAACGGCCAGACCACTGACCAGCCAGCCGGCCACGGCCCAGCCGGGCTGCAGCCGTGGGGGCCAGGGCATCGGCTCGATCAGCCAGACCGGCACTAAATACCAGGCGAAGATCCAGAGGATCCAGCCGCGAGCTACCCAGCGAGTCCACGGGGGGACGTAGCGGCCGTCGGGGAAAAGAAACATGAATAAAATGATTGTCGAGCCGCCGATGGCCAGTGTCAGAATGAACGGCAGGTGCCAGAAGGGGGACACCAGGGCCATCGATTCGACCGGCCGCGTCAGAAGCACCCCGACGAGCGTCAGCATGGCCGAGGCGAACAAGGCGAGCCAGTCGTTCGCCTTGCGCAGAACCAGAACAGCCGCCGTGCCGACAAATGTAAGCATGGCCATCGTGTCAAAGGCCACGAGATAGGCCAGGAAAAAGCGGGCAGACAGCCCCAGGTGATCCAGGTAGGGTCGATTTTTTACCGCGGCCGCCACCAGCTGGTTGTATCGGACCGGCAGGGTAAACCCAAAGACGATGAGAGCCAGGATGATGGTGGCCGCCCAGAAGGCGCGGCCGAAAGCCAGCGGCAGTTTGCGGGGATGGGTCGCGATGTGATTTTCGCGGCCCGGTTCAACCAGATCGATCATGATCTTCTTCCGGGGCATCCGGGGAGGCGAACCGCCCGGCCGCCGCTGATAGAGAGGAGTGAAACACGGTTAACCGTCGCTCCATTCCCATTCGGCCACCAGCTCCCGGCCGAGGGTCTGCCACTGCGGGGCGAGTGGGAGCACTCCCAGCTGCCGCACCGCCTGCCGGGCGGCCAGGCCGACGACGGCCGTATAGGTGGGGTAAGCCAGCTCCAGTTCCGCCAGCTGTTCCACCCACATATCGGCCGACATCCCGGCGGCGACGAGCTGGATCGCCTCGAGGGCCTGTTCTCCAACGATGTGCGCGCCCAGAATGCGGTGGGTTTCGGTGGAGACGATGAGCTTGCAGACGCCGGTGGTGCGGCCGTCGATGACGGCGCGATCGAGATGGGAGTAGGGGACGACCGCCACCACGCATGCTTCCTGCTCCCGGGCCTGGGCCTCGGTCAGCCCCACGCTCCCGTACTCGGGATCGGTGAAGCCGCCGTGCGGCACAATCAGGTGGCGGTAGGGCTGGCCGACCCCCATTACGGCGTTTTCGGCGGCGATCCGGCCGTCATAGCTGCCGCTCTGGACGAGCATCATCCGGCCGGTGATATCGCCGGCGGCGAAAATATGGGGGTTGGAGGTCTGCAGATAATCATTGACGGTGATGTATCCCCGGTCGTGATGGACGCCGGCCGCTTCGAGGTTGAGGGCGTCGACGTTGCCGATCCACCCCACGGCCAGGAGCACAGCTGCTGTTCCCAGGACCCGGGAACGCCCATCCCGGGTGTAGCGCAGGAGGAGGCCATCGCCGGCCGGTTCAATGCCTTCGATGCCGCCGATCTGGGTTTCGATGCGGATGCCGGCCGCTTCAAATGCCTCGTGCATGACTTCGGACAGCAGGGCGTCCTCGCGGCTCAGGATATGCCGGTTGGTTTCGAAAAGGGTCACCTCGACGCCGAAGCTGGCGAAGATGGAGGCCAGCTGTGACCCGGTAGCCGCCCCACCCACGATGGCCAGCGAGGGGGGGAGCTCCGTCAGGGTCCAGACATCGTGATGGGTCAAAGCGTATTCGCTGCCGGGGAAAGGGAAGCGGCGGGCCCGGCCGCCGGCGCAGATGATGATGGCCTGCCCCTGCAGGATCGTGCCGTCGGCCAGGGCCAGGGAGTGATCGTCGAGGAAGGTGGCGCCGCCGCTCTCGGCGAGCAGATTGACACCGGCCTGGCGCAGATGAGCGGCCAGCTGTTTTTTTTCGTGCAGGCGGTCGATTGACGCCTGTGTGCAGGCCAGGACCCGGCTAAAATCGACGGCCGCAGGCGCTCCGACCAGGCCAAATTCCCCGAACTGGCGGCTGTCGCGCACGAGGCGAGCCGCACGGGCCAGGACGCGGGTCGGGGCGCAGCCATCGTTGGTGCAGGTGCCGCCGAGCTGTCCCCGCTCTACCAGGGCCACGCTGGCCCCCAGTTCCCGGGCTCTTAACGCGGCCGTAACCCCGGCCGGCCCACCCCCGATGACGATGACATCGAACATGAGATTATCCTCCGTGCATGGCTCAACTGGTGAAGCCAGGCTGTTTCGAATTCATGCTGGCATCATACCAGGGAGGGCGTCTGGCACCCGTTTTTCCGGCCGTTTGAATGCCCGTTTGAGAAAATTGGATCGGGTGATGAAAGGCGGTGCTGTTGAATCGGTTCGAAACACCTCGCCAAGTTGACGGTGCGGCTTCCCCCAGCTCTCGCGGCGCTAGGCTTTGAGCAGAAAATCGACCATCGGCTCGAAACCCTCCCGGCAGGGGTCGAATCCCAGGGGATCGATTGTGTCGCTCGCGGACAGACAGCCGGCCAGCGCGGCGCTGAGCTGTTCCGCCCGGTGGCGAGCTTCCTGCGGGCTGGCGGGATGGCCGGCAATGAAGGTGGTCATTCTCCACGCCGACAGCCCTTTTCCCCCGGCCGCTTGAATTTCGGCCAGCGTGGCCAACCCGTCGAGGGCATTCGGCTCGTACCCGCCGCGAACGGCCGTGCGCACCGCCTCGCGGGCCTGCGGCTCCGCCCGCGCCAGGTCGGCCTGGGCCAGGGTAAGCCGGGCCCAGGTATTCAAAGCGCGGGAGAGACTCCAGAGGTCCCCGACTTCGCGATGGAGGCTGCAGCTTTCTTCGAGCATTTCGGCGGCGCGGGGCAGATTCCCCTTCTCCTGCTCGACGGCAGCCAGCTGCTCCAATCCCAGGCCGATCGCCCAGCGGTTGCGGGACTGGCGGGCGACCTCGAGACTTTCACACAGGAGCTCCTGGGCGGTGGCCAGGTTGCCCATGGTGCGGGCGGTGCGGCTGTAAAGATTCCCGACCAGGAGGGTGAGATAGGGATCTCCGATTTCCCGGCAGTGAGCCATCGCCTGTTGAAACCATTGATCGGCGCCGGGGTAGTCTCCCTCGTCATGGACCAGGGCCCCCAGGAAGCCCAGCGCCACGGCGCGGACCCAGAAATGATCCAGCCCTTCGGTCATGGGCAGGCCGGCGCGGAGGTGGAGAGCCGCTTCGGAAAATTTACCGACCGCCCAGGAAACGATTCCGCAGAACACGGTGGCGACCGCCGTGATGAACGGCTCATCGAGGGTCTGCAGCCGCCGGATATTTTCGTGATAGAGGACCAGCGCTTCCTGGTTGCGGCCGGACCGCTGATAGAAAAACGCCTGCCGCACCTGCATATCGGCCAGCGCGCCTTCGAGCGCCGCTTTTTGCTCTGGTGCCAGGGCAGGTCCGGGAGCCGCCAGCAGATCCTGAATCATCGCGGCCGCGCTGCCGAACAATCCCCGCGCTTCACGAAAGAGCTGCTGAAGTTCGAAGAAATAGAACAGGGAGCCGGCCGCCGCACGCAGCAGCTCGATTTCCCGGTTTTCGACGGCGAATTCCCAGGCGATCCGCAAATTATCAATTTCGACCTGCAGTTCCTCGAAGAGTTCTTTCTGCTGATTGCTGCGCAGCAGGGTCTCGCTTTCCCCGAGCACCTTAAGAAAATAGCGGGCGTGCCGCGCCTGGACCTCGAGAACCGACTCGGCATTAATCCGAAGCTGCTCACCGGTGTACTGCCGGATCAATTCGTGCAGATCGTAGCGGCGATTTTCACTGCGGCGCACCAGGGATTTGCTGACCAGATCGGACAGATCCGACAGGGCGGCGCCGGCGACCTGCCCGGCGGCTTCCCGGGTAAAACCACCGCGAAATACGGAGAGACGGGCCATGATGGCCTGTTCGGCCGGCTTGAGCAGGTGCCACGAGTGGTCGAAGACGGCCTGAATGCTGTGGTGCCGGGCTGGAATATCGCGCAGTGAAAAAGAGAGGAACCTCAGCCCGCGTTCGATTTCACCGGCGATTTCGGCACAGGTCAGCAGCCGAACCCAGGAGGCGGCCAGTTCAATCGCCAGCGGCATGCCGCCGACCAGCCGGCAGATTCGTGCCGCGTCTTCCAGTTCGTCTTTGGAGATGCGAAACGAGAAGCTGACACGGCCGGCGCTCTGCCGGAAGAGGGCAAGGGCGCTGCTGGCGGCGAGCGCTTCCGGATCATTCGTTTCCGGGAGGGTCATCCCATCGATTTCGAAGACCCACTCTCCCTGCAGAGCGAGCCGCTGCCTGGATGTGACCAGGACCTTGACTTTAGGGGCGGCCGTCAGGATCTCGGCAACCATTTCAGCTCCTTCGAGGAGATGCTCGAAGTTGTCCAGGACGAGCAGAAGTTCTTTCTCAGCCAAAAATTGAGAGAGCTGGACCCTGGGTTCGAACGGGCCGGAAAAGCGGAATTGGAGGGCATCGGCGATCGCCGGCACGAGGAGGTCGGCGGTCTGGGCTCCTGCCAGAGAGACGAAAGCCACCCCATCGGCAAAGACCCGCTGGTGGCCGACGGCCGCCTGCAGCGCCAGGCGGGTCTTCCCCATGCCACCCAGGGCCACGATCGTCAGGAGGCGGCAGGTGGGATCATCCAGGAGCTGGGCGAGATCGGCCAGCTCCGCCTCCCGGCCGATGAATGGCGTGGCCTGAACAGGCAGCGAACGCGGCCGCCAGGGAGGATCGGGTGGCCGGATGGCTTCCTCGCCCCCATCAAATTGAGGCGCCGTCTCCAGCCGCAGCAGCCGCTCGTAAGCGGCCGTGGTGGCCGGCGCCGGTTCGACATTTAATTCCCGGTCGAGAACGGCGACACAGTTCTGATAGACCCGGCGCACACCGGCGCGGTCTCCGCGAAAGGCGTGCAGCCGCATGAGCTGGATATAGGTTGCCTCGTTGAGGGGGTCGAGCTGGAGCAGCCGCTGGCCGAGCAGGATCCCCTGGCGGAACTGGCCGGCTTCCTGGTGGCGCTGGATGAGGGTTTCCAGGGTATCGAGAAAGGCCTGGTGGCGGGCTTCCCGGTAGGGGATCAACCAGTCGTCATAGTTGCCGGGGAGCAGATCGCCCTGGTAAACGGCCACGGCCGCCTCCAGCCACTGCTGGGTCTCGGCCGGATCCTCCACCTGCCGGGCCTTGAGGAGTGCCTGATCGAATTCGGCGACGTCGAGGGCATACGAGGCATCCGGCCGCCACTGCAGGGTCGTCGATTCTACCAGCAGAAAATTATCGGCGTCCGGCAGCCCCTGGCGCAGGGTGTGCAGCAGGTTGCGCAGGTTGCTGCGGGCCTGCCCTTCCGTGGAATCCGGCCAGAGCAAAAAGGCCAGGTGCTGGCGAGATTGGGGAGATTCCCGGTGCAGGAGCAGGTAGGCCAGCAG
>JBFFZG010000026.1:0-26747 GCA_041568735.1 Promineifilaceae bacterium (SeqCode) | reverse complement strand
GTGGTAGCTGGCGCCGATGGCCGGGAACCAGGGCACCTGCTGCACAAAGTGGAAGGTCGGGTCAACCCGATAATTGTTGACCCAGATGAACCACATGGCGATGACCAGCCCCAGCGGAACCAGGCTCAGAATGAAAGCCACATAGCGGGTGATGGTCTTTTCATCAGCGGGCAGCAGGCTGACGATGACGCCGGCAATGACCGGAGTGAAGATCGCCAGGCTCAAAATGTTGTCGAGTAACCAATCCATAGTGTCTCCTGTTGGGAGAGGCAGTGTTCGGTGGTCAGTGTCCGGTCAACCGCCAACAGCGAGCAGTTATCGGTGGACGGTGACCTGGAAATGTTTAGTTCAGGATGCCGTTCAGGATGCCTGCGTTGACCAGCATGATAAAGGCGGTGAAGACGAAGGCGATCAGGACGGAAAGCAGGGCGTACTCCTGGATTTTCCCGCTCTGAAACGTGCGGAACTCGCGGGAAAGGTCGAGGAAGCGATCCTTGACCCAGTCGATGCCATCATTAAAGACGGCCAGCTCAAAGCGGCGCACGTAGCCGCCGACCCCGAAGATCGTGCGGGCGACGAGATGGAGGATGCCGTCGATCAACGTGCGGTCGACCAGCTCGTAGGCGATCACTTCGGAGAAAAAGACGGCCGGCCGCACAAAAACCGCCTGGTAGAGTTCATCCCAGTACCATTTGTTGTGAAGGAAGTTGTGGAGGGCCGGGGTCAAAATCCCGATCATCGGGTCCGGCTGCCCCTCTTCCAGCGGTTTGCGGGCGTACATCACCCAGCCGAGATAGATGCCGCCCAAAGCGACGACCAGCGAGGTGACCAGGGGCACGATCATAAAGGGCAGCGTGAAAATCTCGTGGGGGATCAAATGGAGCTCGTACAGGACGTGAAAGCTCTCTTCGAGAGTCGAGCCCACGAAATGGTGGAAATAGTTGTAGAAAATCCCGTCGGTGCCCAGGAAATTATCCGGGATGCCGAACCAGCCGGCGGCCACGGCGAAAATCGACAGGAGCACGAGCGGGGTGGTCATGTAGCTGTTGCTCTCGTGCGCATGCTCGGCCAGGGGGCTGCGCGGCTTCCCGGCAAAGGTCAGGGCCAGCTGGCGGGTCGTGTAGAAGGCGGTCAGGAAGGCGGACAGGGCCAGCATGATGAAGACGAAGAGGCCGACCGGGCTGCCTTCGAGGAAGTTGTACCAGGCGTCGGCGAAGATCTCGTCTTTCGACCAGAAGCCGGCCGTGACAATGGGAAAGCCCGACAGGGCCATCCCACCGATGAGAAAGGCCCAGAAGGTGATGGGCATTTTGTCTTTGAGCCCGCCCATCAACCGCATGTCCTGCGGGTCGCTGTGGTGATCGTGCACGTGTTCGGCGCCGTGCTCCATGCCGTGAATGACCGAACCGGAGCAGAGGAAGAGCAGCGCCTTGAAGAAGGCGTGGGTAATTAGATGGAAGGCGGCCGCGATATAGGCGCCGACGCCGATGGCCGCAACCATGAAGCCGAGCTGGGAGATGGTCGAGTAAGCCAGCACCCCTTTGACGTCATACTGGGCCACGGCGATCGTGGCCGACATCAGGGCGGTGAAAGCGCCGATGAAGGCGATCGTCCAGCCGAAGCCGGGCGCCGCTTCGAGGGCGACGGCGATCAGCGGGAAGATGCGGAGCAGCAGGTAGACGCCGGCCGAGACCATGGCGGCCGCGTGGATGACGGCGCTGACCGGCGTCGGCCCTTCCATGGCGTCCGGCAGCCAGACGTGCAGCGGGAACTGGGCCGATTTACCGACGGCTCCGCTGAAGAGCATCATGGCCATCAGGCCGAGCCCCACCGCGCCAAATGCCGTGGCCTGGATCGCATTTTGAAAGCTTTCCGGGGTAAAGGCGGCCGAAAAATTGAGCGTGCCGAAGGTCCGGTAGAAGAAGACGATGCCCAGGAGCATGATCACGTCGGCGATGCGGGTGGTCATGAAGGCTTTGACGGCCGCCCGGCGCGGCGACAGCCGCTTCGGGCTGTCGTAATCGCGCGCGTACCAGAAACCGATCAAGGCGTAGGAGCAGAAACCCATGATTTCCCAGCCGACAAAGAGCAGCAGCAGGTTGTCGGCCACGACCAGGGTCAGCATCGCTCCCCCAAAGAGGCTCATCAGGGCGAAGAAGCGAGAAAACATCGGCTCTTCCATGCCGTGGTTGGGAATGCCGAGGAATTTACCCGGTTGGGCCCCGAAATTGTGGTAGCCGACGCTGTAGATAAAAATCATGAACACAGCGAAGGGGACCATGAACAGCATGACGGCCGTCAGCGGGTCGACGGCCACGCCCATGCGGAACCAGGTGCCGGATTTGGTTTCATCGGGAACGACCGCGTGGCCGGCTTCCTCACCGTGATGGCCTTCCTCTTCGGCGCCGTGATCGCCGGCTTCGGCCCCGTGGGCCTCATCCCCGGCGGCGGCGAAGGCCGATCCCTGCGGATCCCCGTAGTAGTCGCCAATCGGCAGCCAGGCGACCGAGCTGTGCACGCGCACCGGCTCCTCGGCCACGGCGTGCCCGTCGGCCAGGAAATCCCCGAAGACATTAAAGGAGACGATCCAGCTGAGAACCAGGGCGATAAAGATGCCGGCCCAGGCCAGGATGAAGCTCAGGGTGCGATTTTTCGCCGTGAGCAGCAGGATGACCGCGAAGGTGGCCAGCGGCCCGACGGGAATCAGCCAGGTTAAAAGTTCCAGTAGTTCCATTTAAGAGACCTCTTCCCTGATGATTAGTACTTGAGGATATCCAGCTCTTCGGCGATGACCGAATCCCGCTGGCGATAAATTGATATGATGAGAGCCAGACCGACCGCCGCTTCGGCGGCCGCCACGGTCAGGACAAAAATCGCCCAGGCGACGCCGACCGGCTGGCTCGGATTGCCGTAGCGCCAGAAGGCGACCAGGTTGATATTGACCGCGTTGAGGGCCAGCTCGACCGCCATGAGCATGGCCACGGCGTTGCGGCGAGCCAGGATGCCGTAGAGGCCGATGCAGAACAGGGCAGCAGCCACGAGGAGATACCACGATAAGGGAATCATGCTTGGTCATCCTCCACGTCGGGCCGGGCGATGATGATTGAGCCGACCAGGGCGATCAATAAGAGAACGGAGGCCAGTTCAAACGGCAGGACGTACTGCTCGGCATCGACGAACGACACACCCAGAGTGTTGACGCTGTCACGAATCGCTTCTTCGGCGGCCGGCGGCAGAATGGCGGCCGTGCTGTTCGGGTCCAGGGTGAACACCTGCAGCAGGATGACCAGGATCAGGCCAAAGAGCAGCAGAGAAGCGGCGCCTCCCCAGACCCACTGGGAGTTGAAGGGAGATTCCGTGGTCTGCATCAGGCGGCGGGTCATCATGATGGCGAAAATGACCAGAATGGAAATCGCCCCGATATAGACCAGCAGCTGCGTGGCGGCCAGGAAGCCGTTTTCCAGGAGAACATAGAGGCCGGCGACACCCAGAAAAGAGAGCATCATGTAAAGTGCGGCGTGGAACAGGTTGCGGTTGGTCACCACCATGATGCCCGATACCAGGGTGATCGCGCTGATTAGAATGAAAATGACTTGCATAGCAGACAAATTCTCCAAGTCGCGTTTTCCGGCTGTTCAGGCCGCCGGCAGAGCCGCACGGCCGGGAAAACGCATGATTCCATTTGAGTCCACCTAATCGTGGGCGGGAACGGCCGGTCCGTGGGCATGGGCCTCGGCCCCATGATCGCCGTGATCGTGGCCATGTCCTTCACCCCCCGCCAGCAGCGGACCGGCAGCGGTGATCTCCAGCCCGCCATCTTCGTCGACGAGCTTCTGCCGGCGAGCCCGGTAGCGGGCAAATGCGAGGGCCAGCAGGAAAATGACCACGTTGCTGACCAGGTGCGCCAGGGTGCGGACAAACAGGACGGCGTCGACGACGGCCCTATCGATCAGGGCCACCGCCAGCACCATGATCAGGGCCACCGGCACCAGAAATTTCCAGTTGAAGTTCAGCATCTGGTCGATGCGCACCCGGGGGAATGTGGCCCGCAGCCAGATAAAGACGAAATAGACGAGGAATGTCTTGCCGAAAAAGACCACCAGTGCCCCCCAGGGGCCGGTCGGATTACCCGTCAGGAGCTCGTAGAGAATGGAGCGGTAGCCGCCCAGGTAGATCGTGGCGAAGAGGGAGGACATGAACAGGGTGCTGACAAATTCGGCCAGGAAGAACATACCGAATTTCATCCCCCCATATTCGATGTGAAAGCCGGCCACGATTTCCGACTCCGCTTCGAGCAGGTCGAAGGGGGTGCGGCCGGTTTCAGCTGTGGCCGATATAAAGAAAACCAGCGCCGACATCGGCACCATGATGGCAAACGGAATGATCTGCGCTTCGGAGATGCCCATCAGCGACATCGAGCGGGCCAGGACGATCGGCACGATGAGCGACAGCACCATCGGGACTTCATAGCTGACGAGCTGCGCCACGGCCCGGAAAGCGCCCAGGAGGGCGTACTTGTTGTTCGATCCCCAGCCGGCCAGCAGCAGGCAGACAACCGAAACCGAGCTGATGGACAGGATATAAAAGAGGGCGATATTCAGATCGACCCCAATCAGGGTCGGTCCAAACGGCATGACCGCCCACATCAAAAGGGCGGTCATCACGATCAGAAAGGGAGCGATGTTGTACGCCAGCCAGTCGGCGCCGGACGGGGTGATCAGCTCCTTGGTCAGGAGTTTGAGCACGTCGGCCACGGTCTGCCCGAGGCCGAAGCGGCCGCCGACCCGGTTCGGACCGATCCGGTCCTGCATGCGAGCGATGACTTTGCGCTCCAGCCAGATCAGGAGGAGGACGATCAGGAGGCAAAACGTCGAAACGGTGATAATGCCGATCAGGTCCAGGACCGGCTCGACCCAGGGCTGATCTCCCCACAGGAGCCGGAGGTATTCAAAGATTTGCAGGGTTCGCAGTGCTTCACCAAAGGTCATCGTGTTCTCTCCGGGCGTCTTGTTTTAACACCTTGCGGCTTTAAATCCACTCCAGGGCCCCTTTCGCCCAGGCGTAGGCCAACCCGTCGGCCAGCAGAATAATGAAGAGGGCGGTGGCGCCAATGGCAAACAGATCGAGCTGTCCGTAGGCGGCGGCGATCGGAAAGAGAAAAACCGCCTCCACATCAAAGACGACGAAGATCAGGGCGTAAATATAGTATTGGACCTTGAACTGAATCCAGGTGTCCCCCACCGTTTCGATACCGCATTCGTAGGTCGAGTTTTTAATTGGGTTCGGTTTTTTCGGGCTGAGCAGCCATTGAATCAAAATGGGGGCGGCCGGGAAAATCGGTGAAATCGCCAGAAAGATGCCGATAAATTGCCAATCTGTTAGCACGCTGAATTCCTCCGCTGGGAATTTTTGATTTTGGCACAAGAAACCCCTGAGGTCGTGCCCTCAAGGGTTGGCTCTTCACGCAGGCGGCCACCACCATTGAAACGGTTGTAACTTTTGATCGGTGAAGTGGGATTTTTTGCCTGCGAGTTAGATTTTAACTAAACGCTCATGAGATTGTGAAATCTTGTACATTTATAGCACATGCAAATAACATGGGCAATGAACATACGCGTCTCACGCGGCCGGTCGGGCCGGCCTTGCGCGTGGGATTTAACGCCGTTCAAAGCCCCGCTCAGGGGGCCAGCCGCTCCCGCTGCCAGCGGCCATCGGGATCGGCCCGGTAGCGCATGCGATCGTGGAGCCGGTCGGGCCGTCCCTGCCAGAACTCGACCACTTCCGGAATGAGCCGGTACCCTCCCCAGTGCGCGGGGCGAACCAGGGGCTCATCGGGGGAGGACTCGGCTTCGATTCGGGCCTGGGCCTCCTCGAGAAAACGGCGGGATGGAATGACCTGGCTCTGAGGTGAAGCCCAGGCCCCGACCTGGCTGCCCCGCGGCCGGTCGGTGTAATAAGCATCCGATTCGGCGGCCGATACCCGCTCCACCCGGCCTTCGATCCGCACCTGGCGCTCCAGCTCGACCCACCAGAAGACGAGGGCCGCCTGCGGATTCTCCAGCAGCTCCCGCCCCTTACGGCTCTCGTAATTCGTGAAGAACGTGAAGGACTCGTCGGCGAATGATTTGAGCAGAACGGTACGGGCCGACGGCCGGCCGTCCCGGGTGGCCGTGGCCAGGGTCATGCCGTTGGGCTCGGTCAGCCCGGCCGCGACCGCTTCCTCGAACCACGTTTGAAACAGGGGGAAAGGGGAATCGGCGAGCGCCTCCTCATCGAGGGGCCGACCCCGATATTCTTTGCGAATGTGGCGAAATTCCTCCGCCATGTTGTCCATAGGCATGCCTTCCTGGTCTGTTTTTTCAAGGCGATTGGCCCACCCCGGCCGGGGTGGCCGGGTGCTGGACGGCAGCCGCCGACAGGCGGTGGGAATTTTAAGCCAAAACGCCCCCGGTGACACCTCGGGTTAGGTAGATTGAATAAATGAGCCGGCTAATTTTCTGACAGTTTATCCAGCGTCTTCTTCCTTTTTATCTGTTATATTGGTAGTTTGGGTCGTTTTGCGGCCTTTTTTTATGCGTCGGATTTGATACCATAGGTTCTGTCCGGCCACACCCTTTCCTTTTTTAAATAGAAATCGAATTGGTTCGATCGTGCGAATCAGGAGGAATTACGCAAATGTTGGTCAAATCTTACAGCAAAACCGGCAAGAAATGCCGGGTGACATTCAAACTCCCGGCTGAAGTGAAAGCCGAAACCGCCGCCCTCGTCGGCGAATTCAACGATTGGGATGAAACGGCGAATGCCATGAAGAAGCTCAAAGACGGCAGCTTCAGCACCCAGGTTTCTCTCAAATCCGGAAACACCTACCGTTTTCGCTATCTGCTCGATGGCAAGCGATGGGAAAACGACTGGGAAGCCGACGGTTATTCCCCGAATGAGCACGGGGAAGATGACTCGCTCATCTCCGTCTGATACCCGATCACAGCCCCTGACCTGACCTTTGGAGGCCGGCCCCCACCCGGGGCGCCGGTCTTTTTTGTTCGAGCTTGCCGGCTGCGGCCGCTCTCTGCTACAGTACACCTGCCGGTGCGGTGACCGGCTTCACCGGCCGCCCCGAACCCCATGATCAGCTTTTACGAACAGGTCTACGCCGTCGTGCGCCGCATCCCCCGCGGCCGGGTCATCAGCTACGGCCGGATCGCCCGCATGCTCGGCCGCCCCCGGGCCGCCCGGGCGGTCGGCTACGCCCTCAACGCGCTGAAGGACAGCGAAACCGGCGGCGACGTCCCCTGGCAGCGGGTGGTCAACGCGGCCGGCCGCATCAGCATCGTCAACCGGGAGAAAAGCGCGCACGAGCAGGCTGCGCTGCTCCGGGAGGAAGGGGTGGCGGTGCGAGACGATCTGACCCTCGACCTCGAAACATACCTCTGGGAAGGATTGAGCCTGATCGAAATCGACGACATCCTCTCCGGCGCCAGCCTGGACCGGCCCGACCTGCCGCTCTGACGGGGATCCGCGCTCGAAGGAGCCTTCCTTAATGAATTTCACTGGAGCATCCGGGTTATTTTGGTCCGGCCGGGGATCGGGCTACAATTTCGCTCCGTGAAGCTGATCATCCAAATTCCCTGTTTCAATGAGGCGGAAACGCTGCCGGCCGTGCTCGCCGATCTGCCCCGGCAGATCTCCGGCATCGACCTGATCGAAACCCTGATCGTCGACGACGGCAGCCAGGATGGCACCGCCGCGGCCGCGGCGGCCTGCGGCGTCGACCACATCCTGCGCCATCCCCGCAACGAAGGACTGGCCAAAGCGTTCGAAACAGGGCTGGAAGCATCGCTGCGCCTGGGGGCGGACGTCATCGTCAACACCGACGGCGATCACCAGTATCCCGGCGCGGCCATCCCCCTGCTCGTCCGGCCGATTCTGGCCCGGGAAGCCGACCTGGTGATCGGCGACCGGCAGGTGCAGAACATTCCCCACTTTTCCCGGATCAAAAAATGGTTTCATTTCCTCGGCAGCTGGGTCGTGCGCAACGTCAGCGGCACTGATGTGGGGGATGCGGTCAGCGGCTTCCGCGCCTATTCGCGAGAAGCGGCGCTGCGCCTGAATATCATGACCCAGTTCAGCTACACGCTCGACACGCTCATCCAGGCCGGCAAAATGGGCCTGATGATCCGCAGCGTGCCGATCGAGACCAATCACCCGACCCGGCCGTCCCGCCTGCAGCGCAGCATGTGGCACTTTATCAAGGCCCAGGCGGCGACGATAATTCGACTGTACGCTTTCTACGAGCCGCTGCGGACCTTTTCCTACATCGCCGCCCCGTTTCTGCTCACCGGCATCCTCCTGATCGGCCGCTTCCTGGCCATCTGGCTTCTCACCGGGGAGAATCGCTTCGTCCAATCGGTCTCGATCGGCAGCGGCGCCCTGGTGGCCGGCATTCTTATCTTCCTGGTCGGCGTCCAGGCCGATATCGCCGGCAAGCACCGCTACCTGACCCAGGAAATGCTCTACCGGTTGAAAAAGATGACGCTGAACGGCGGCCCCCGCTCCGGCGAACATCACACCTCAGAAGATCCGCCCGAAGGATGATACCGCGCACCTGGAGATCGATCCGAGGCCCGATCAGGCCGTTGGCGGTCGACCTCATCGCCCGGCCGGGCTGCGACGGCACCTAAGGCCGCGCCGGCACGACAATCTGGACGTAGTATCGTTTGGCCAGCGGCATCCCATCGGGCGGGCGCAGCGCCCAATCGCTGCGGTAGGTGCCGGGGGTGCGCGGCGCGCGGAAAGTCACGGCCACCTCCACCTCATCCCTAAAGCGGGCGGCCGGCAGCGGGACGAACGCCGGGGCTCCCAGCCGATCACCGGCGACAAAAGCCCAGACCGTCCCCTCCCGCCAGGGGCAGGCCCCCACGTTGCGAATGCGCCAGATCTTTTCGAAGGTCGCCCCCGGATCGATCGCTGAATCATCCGGAATCGTGACATCGGCGACGAAGCGGGTGTTGTAGGCGCAGCCAAAATCGGTTGGCTTTCGGCCGTCCAGCGTGCCGCTCTCGACGGCCGCCCGGTAGGCCTGCCAGCCCTCCGGACCGAGATAATTGAGAATCTCGGCCGTAAAGGTCCCCCGATAGGTGCGGCTGGTCCCATCTTCCGGATCGAGCGCCAGCGCCTGTTCGATATCCCACCAGCCGTCAAACAGATAGCGGTCGAGGCCGGTGCGGAGCCACAGCGCGTAGCGAAGCCTTGCCCGCAGCTGCCAGTAGCGGGCTTCGTCCGGGTCGTGAACCAGGGCCTGCGAGTAGCTGTCGACGGCCGCCTGGTACTGCGCATTTTTGTCGTAGGCCGGACAGTCCCGCAGCAGGTACTGAATCTGCCCCCGGGTGCGGTAGGTGTAGGCGATATCCTCGGGATTCTGCAGGGCGAGCGTCGCCGCGCGGGTGAAATAATTAGCCGACTGCTCCCAGCGGCTCTGGGCGGTCAGTTTTTCTTCCGGCGTGGCCCCCGACAGGCCGCAGACTTCCTGGCCGCCGCTGGCCGGGTCGTGGGCCAGCCCGCCCAGCCGCCAGTTGACCGTTCCCAGGGCGATCAGGGGGAGCGGGTCATTCGGCGCGAGCTCGGCCGCCTGCAGGAGCGCCTGCTCAGCCGCTGCGTAGTCGCGCAGCCGGTAGCTGGCGTAGCCAATGCCGAGGTAGGCTTCCGACAGGGTCCGGTCGGCCGCCGCGGCCTCCTTGAAGCGCTCCAGGGCGCCGTCAATATCGTCTTCGGTCCACAGAATCCACCCCCAGCCGGTCAAGGCCTGGGCGCGGCCGCGCCGGGTCAGTGGGCGGCCCCCTCTGGCCGTCACCCGCAGCGCTTCTTTGTAATCCTGCTCGGCCGCCTGCAGCCGGCCAAGGGCGTGGTAGGTCACGCCCCGCCAGAGGGCGAATTCGGCGCGGCCGGGTTCGACTGACAGCGCGCGGTCGTACAGCTCGAGCGCCACGAGATAGTTTTCGGTTTCAACGGCGAAGACGAGCTCCGGGTGATCGTCCGGCCGGATCGACTGGTAGACGACGGCCAGCCAGGCGTAGACCTGGGCCGGCTCTTCGGCAAACTGCAGGAGCTGTTCGAGACCGGCGATCGCCTCCTCAAAATTCCCCAACCGGGCGTTGACCAGCGCTCGATCCTGCAGCGCCTGGAGCCAGATGTGATCTTCCGTACGGGGAACCCCGAGCCGCCGCCGGGCCGCCTGCGCCCCGCGGATTCCCAGCAAAGGAGTTTCCATGATGCGCGAGGCGCGGTCGTACCGCTCGAGCGCCAGGGCGAACAGTTCGTCGGCGGCCGCACCCCGGTTCTGCCGCTCGACGGCCTGCTCGTTCCAGTAGCGGCCGGCGACGAGCTGGTGGTAGGCGGCGATATCCCGCCCCAGGCGGCCGAGCATGGCGGCGCCGACGGACAGCGCCGCCAGGAAAAGCAGGGCTTTCTGCCAGCGGCTGGCGACGGCCGGATTCTTCCGCCCGGCCCTGGCGATAAACCAGACCGCTCCCACGAATAAAAAGAGGGTGAGCAGGGGTGGGTAAATATCGGGCACGGTCAGCAGGTCGCGAAAACGGGTGGCGATCTGCCAGAGATAGAGCAGGACGCCCCCGCCCGACAGCACCCAGGGCCAGGCGGCCGTGGGCGCCGTTTCGACCAGCTGCCAGGTCGGCCGGCCGATCGCCCACCAGCAAACCGGCAGAAACAGGAGCAGGTAGAGGTAGGGGTAGAGTTCGGCGATGCTGTAAATGCCAAACAGATTCTGCCAGACAAAATCCGCCGAAAAGCGGGTCAGGAGCATCAGCGGCCAGATGACGAGCAGGCCGGCGATGAACAGCCACAGCCAGGGGCTGCTCCAGGCGATGTAATCCCGCCGGTCGACCGCGACCCCGGCCGGCAGCCGGGCCTCGATCCGCCGCCGGAGGCTGCGGTAGCGCCGGGTGGTCCCCCGCACTTTGACCCGCTCGTTTTCATCCGACACCACGAGCACGGAACCGCTCATCGGTTCCCCGGGCCAGAAGCGGACGTCGGAGAGAATCACTTCCCGGATCCCATCCAGCCGCACCCGGGGGGCAGATTTCCCCGCGCCGACAATCAGCTCTTCCGGGGTCAGGCGGACCAGGCTGCCGGCGCTCAATTTCTGCACCGTGCTCAGCGGGGTCCAGAGAATCAGGGCCAGACCGACCAGCAGGGTCAGGATGATATAGGCGAGGGCGATCCAGGCGGCGAGGAAGAGCAGGGAGTCGGCCGTCGTGGCCAGCTGGGCCTCCGCGGCGCGGGCCGCCTGCAGCCCCCGGCTGAGATTGGCCATGAACGGGGCGTCGAGGTCGAGCAGGGGGGCCGGCCGGAAGGCGATTGCCGGCGCCAGCCCGGCAGCCGCCTCGAAGCGCAGCACCATGAGCGGCACAAACATGAGGGCGGCCGCCAGTGAAAGGAGCAGGAAGGCGCGCAGCCAGCCGAGCAGCGGATGAACGAAGCGCACCGGGTAGTGCCGCCGCGACAGCAGGGCGGTGATCGGCTCGATGGCATCGACCGCCGCATCCGCCGGGCCGCCGGCGCCGGCCCACCGCTCGAGCCGTTCGACGATTTCCGTGGCCGCCACCTGGCTGCGGAGAGCCTGGTAGCCGCGTACGGCCCGTTCGAAAACGGCGAGCGCCCCCGGAACATCTCCTCCGGCCAGCCGCGTTTCCGCCAGCAAGGTCTGCCCGCGAGCGACCAGGGCCGCATCTTCCAAACGCTCGAGAACCGGCAGGGTCGTCTCGAGCAGTACCAGCGCCTCCTGCCGCCGGCCGAGGCTGAAGCGGGCTTCCGCCAGCCCCAGCTCAACTGAAGCCCGCCGGTACTCGCCCAGCGGGGCTTCCTGCTCCTGGCGCAGCTCATCGAAGCGGCGGGCGGCCTGGGCCGCATCGCCCAGCTGCAAAAAGAGGTAGGCGAGCCGTTCATCGGCCGCCACCGCCTCCGGACGGGTGCCGTATCGTTCGAGAAGGGGATCGGCCTGCCGGTACCAGTAGGCGCTCAGCGCGAACAGGCGGGCAATGAGCCAATCCTCACCGCTCAGGGCGATCCAGAAGCGGGGATGCCAGACCCGCCAGCCCAGATAGAGCCACAAATAGAGCACCATCGGCAGCGCCAGGGCCGTGGACAGCCAGTCCCGCGCCTGGGCCCAGAGACGCCGGTCGCGCAGGATCTCCTGCTGGCCCCGGGCATAAATCGCCAGCCCGGCGTGGGCATCGCCCAGGGCGATCATGGTGGCGCCGCGTTCGGCTTCCAGAGCGTGGCGGCTTTCCTCCTGATTCCTTTCCCTGACCTGCCGGGTCAGGCCGGCCAGCGCTTTTTTGTACTGGGCGATCGCCCCGACGAAGTCATCCTGATTGGCCAGGGCGTCGCCGAAGGCGCGAAAGACGTAGGGCAGCAGCGCCGGCCACAGACCCGGCTTCCCGGACAGCTCCTGGAGGACCTCGAGTGATTCCGACCAGGCCCCCCGCAGCTGGCGGTAGCGGGCCCGCAGATACAGGCAGAGGTCGTCAAAGGCATCCAGCCAGGGGGTTTCCAGGTGGACCAGGTTGGGTCGGGCCTGCTCCCCGGTCGTCAGCAGCCGGTCGATGGCCGCCAGCTGCCGTTCGGCTTCGTAGGCACGGAACAGGCGGACCATGGTGGCCAGGGAACGAACCTGGCCGGCCGCTTCTTTCTGGCTTTCGGCCAGGAGACCGTGGTAAAGCAGGTTCTGATTGTGCAGCACCAGTTCGTCGGCCGGGTGGGTGGCCAGGTAAGCGAGCAGCCGCTCCTGGGCCGCCAGGTAGCCCGCTTTCTCTTCGCGAATAAATTTTTCCTGCAGCACCTGTCGGTGCAGGGAATCCACCCGGCAGGACCGGCCGTCCGTGTCCAGGGTGATAAAAGAAAATTCGAACAGCCGCTCGAACATCTTTTCATCTTTCCCGTCTCGACTGCCGCGCAGAGCGGCCAGCAGCGGCACGTCGTAGCTGAAGGGAATGGCGGCCAGCAGCAGCCCCTCGGCCACGCGGGGGTGCAGACGGGCCAGGATCTCGTCGATGAGATTAAGGGTCAGCTCGAGACCCATCTCCTGGCTCATGGGGTCGCCGGTCGGTTCGTCGTAGAAAGGGTCGGTCGGATCGATCGTCGTCATGACCTGTCGGCACGGAGCGGCCGGGCCGGTTCACCCCGGTCCAATCCCCGCGATCGGGACGCTACCAGTCGTCGTGGTCCTGGACGGCCGACGTATAAGCATCGGCCATGGTGGCCAGGATTCCGGGAAAACCCCGGCAGTAGCTGTATATTTTTTCGACATCATCCTCCTGGATTTTGCGCTTTTCCAGGAGGTATTCCCGCACGTGGTCGATGGAAAAGGGGTCGAGCCCGGTCCGGCCGGCCAGTGGGCGGCGATCACCGATGTCCGGCACCCGCCGGCCGGCGATGACCACGAGCAGGTTGTCGTAGCGGCCGTCAAACAGGGGAATCAGCAGCTCGTTGAGAATCCAATCGCGCGCCTCGTCGGTGGCGTCCTCAAAGGAGTCGAACAGGAAGGCGACCCGTTTTTCGTCGAGCAGCCGGCGCAGGGCGACGGTAAACGCCCGGTTGATCTGCCCCAGGGCCAGATCGCGCGCCTGCGCGCTGTTCGCCCGCAGTTCCCCGCCATAATCGATGACTTCCTGATCGGGAGCGGCCGGCATCCCCGCGGGAGAAGTCGGCGCGGCGGCTTCCTGCCACCAGGTGAGATGGGGAAGCTCGCGCGCCCCCCAGAGGACGAGCTGGTCGAGCAGCTGGAAGCGCTCGCAGGTGGAAATCAGGTCGACGATCCGGGCGGCGAGATTCGACCCGACCAGATCGTCGTATTTCAGCCCCAGGTCAAATGTCAGGGTGCGAATGTTGGATTCGTCCAGCCGATTGAGGAGCTGCCGGATCTCCGTCAGGTTGATTTCGACGGGGAGGGACCGGCCGTCGATGACCAGGTTGAGCAGGCGGGTCAGGGACCGGGGGCCGGCGGCCGGATCCGGGCCGGCGGTAAACTGGTTGATCGTCAGGGTCAGCTCGTTGAAATGGCCGGGTCGGGCGGCGCGGGCCAGCTGATCGCGGGCAAAGCGGGCCAGCCACAGGGTATCGTGGGTGCGGCGCTCGCGGAAATCCACGGAGACCTGGGGGTGACCGGCCATTTCAGTCAAGTGGCTCAGGTTTTTCACCAGGAACGACTTGCCCATCGCCGGCGGGGCTTCGATGAGCATGACCGCCATCGGCGTTGACCCGGCCAGCATCTCCTCATACCGCTGATGCTGCTTGGAGCGGTTGACAAACCAGGTGATGAAATCCGGAGCGCTCAGAGCCATAATGAATGAAAATGAAAATGAAAATCGATCCGTGTTGGCGCCGATCCGTCCCGGCAGCCGGCCGGGATACGAGATCAAACCCGCGTGGGCAAAGCGAATCATCCCCCGCGAAGACCGGGAGATCACTTTATAATACACAATTTTTTAGCGGCCGTCTGGAAACTGTCGAACAAAATCGCGGGACGAGATCGGCTGGCGCACCCCCAGCCGGCCGGGCAGGCTTCCAACAGACCGTTTGATTGGAATCCGGTTTGGGATTTCGGCCTGGTTTTGAGCTACCGCTGGCCAACCACGTACTGGGCCAGCTGCGGCAGGATCGAATCGATTTCGTAGGACTGCCAGCCGGAGACGTCGCCGGCCGTGAACACGGTGAAGCCGATGACATAGCCGTCCTGCCGCACCCCGGCATCGTACCAGGCCAGCTGATTCAGATAAGCTTCGGTCGCCGTGGCGCCCCACCCCTGCTGAATCCAATAGGTGCCGAAATCCCGCCACCCCTTGCCACCCGGACCGGGCCGGTCGCCAATGATGCCGTCGACCCCGGCTTCGGTAATGGCCAGTGGAATGACGAGCCCGACCGGCTTGAGAATCTCTTCGTAGAACCAGCGATAGCGGAAGGTAAGCGCCCCGCGGTCGGCGTAGCTGGGGTAGCCGGGCAGCGGGGCTCCGTAGAGGTAGGTCATATCGGGCGCCCCGTATTCGTGCAGGCTCAGAATGCCGCCGTGGTCTTTGGCGGCCTGGATGGCCGGCAGAAACTGGCGAAATTCATACAGCTCCGGCACCCCGGTGGCGAAACCCCCGACCGCGGCCCGCAGCCCGTGGGCGGCCAGCAGCCGCACCCGCTCCGCCTCATAGGCGGCGTACCAGCGCATGAATTCGACGTTGGGATCCGGCTCGTTCCAGCCCTCCCAGTAATCGACCCCCGGGTTGGCCTTGAGGCTGGCCAGGTGCTTATCCACGTATTCGCGGGCAGCCTTAACCGGATCTACGTCGTAGTTCTGGGCGTAGATATCATCGATGCGGCCGATCGTAATCGTGGTGGGAGATACCTGCTTGACCTCCGCCAGGAAGCCCAGGTCGCCGACCGCCTTGACGATCGCCGGCTGCGCCTCCCGGATGAAAGCCATGATGCGCGGGTCGTTGTTTTGAATGACATGGATGCCGAGCTTGCTCGGCCCGAGCTCGTCCGTCGGCGGCAGGGTGGGGATGGCCGACCGGTATGGCCGGGTGGCCGTCGGCAGTGGGGTGGCTGTCGGCGGCGCGGCCGTCGGCGTGGATGTCGGCACCGTTGCCTGGGGAGTCGGCGTGGCGGTCGGCTGGCCGTTCCGCCCGGCAAATGCCTCCTTCGAGGCCTTGATTTCCACGGCCGAAGGGGTCCAGGTCGGGGGAATCCCGTTCCGATCTGGCGTGGGGGTCGGTGTGGCGATCTCGATCTGCGCCACGGCCGCCCGGGTGGGCAGCTGCAGCGGTTCGCCCACGACCACGGCCGAAGGCGAGGCGCAGCCGATGAGAAGCAGAACGGTCAAAATGAAGAGGAGCTGCGCCAGCAGGCGCCATGTTTGCAGCATGAGGGATATCATAACAAGGGGGCCGGAGGGTGCCAATGACCCTTTGCACCCATTTTTGGGGGTGCTACAATCTGATTGGACCCCCGGGGCGGCCGGTTTTCCATTTTAAACCGATCCCCGCTGCCGGCTGCCGAACAGATTACAGGTAGGGCGGGTTTCGCCCGACAGTTGCGCTTATGGATTTCTGGCTGGTTCTCCAGTTAATCATCGTCGGCCTTTTTTTCTTCATGTTCCTGCGGGGATCGAAACTCGTCTGGGGGGTTGGGCTGCTGACCGTTGTCTCGGCCGTGCTGTTTAATACCATTCTGCAGATCTTTGGCCGCAGCCGCACTGCGGAAGATCTCGGCTTCTGGTTCGAGGTCATCAACGGCCTTCTGCTCGGCGGCGCGGCCTTCTGGCTGTGGGGGCTCCTGCGACCTTACCTGGAGGGGGCGGAGCCGGCCGCTGAAAAGCAAACCCCGGCGGCGGTCCCGCTGGTGGCCGTGGCCAACCCGGATGGGGAAGTGAAGCTTTCCCGCCGGGCCGCCTCCATGGCCAACGACGCGGGCGGCTACGACCTGCGCCTGCTTCACGACCAGATCCGGCAGAATCTCGGTCCGGATGATGTGTTCGACCTCATTTTTGACCTCGAGATGGTGGAAAATGAGGTCGTGGCCCCCACGCGGGATATGCGGCAGACGATTCTCAATATTATCGACCAGGCGGTGGAGCGGGGACAGATGAGCGACCTGGCCCTGGCGGTGGAGCGCATCCTCACCCCGGTGCCGCCCGACCATTTTCCCCGGGTCGAAAACCTGCGCGCCGATTCGCCGCCGACGATTCTCCGCCGCTGGCTACTCACGTTCTACGACCTGGCCGGCATTGAACAGCTGGCCGTCGAGCTGGAAGTCCCGTGGGAGCTGCTCGGCATCGGCAGCAAGCAGGTGAAGGTGCGCCAGCTGCTGCTCTATCTCAAGCGGCGCAGCCGGCTGCCCGACCTGCTGCGCATTCTCCACCGGGACCTCCCGGCGCTGCCGGCAGGGGAAGACGGGCCGGGGGCCGGCCGTGATGAGGCCGCGTGAAGTTGGAGCGCGGCGGCAGCCCAGGGAGTCGGATTCTGTCGACAGTAATGATCGTCGCCCAGCCCGGGCCCATGCCGTTTTTAATCATGACCGATAGGAGTCGCCCGTGTCTTTTCGCCGCATGCTGCCCTTCCTGATTCTCAACGTCTTCGTATCGGCAGCCGTCGTGCTGACTATCCTGTTCTGGTGGAACAGCCGCGAGATCGAACCAGCGGCCGGGAGCAGCCTGCAGTCCCCCCTTCTGGATCCGACGGCGATCGCGCAGCTCTCCCCGACGGTTGATCCCAACGCGCCCCCGCCGCCAACCGACACGCCGGCGCCCACTCCCACGCCAGAGCGCAGTATCTACATCGTCCAGCCGGGCGACACGATGGGCAAAATCAGCACGATTTTCGGGGTGGCTATCGACGATATCATGCGGGCGAACGGCCTGAGCGACCCCAACTTTTTACAGGTCGGTCAGGAGCTGATCATCCCGGTTGAGAGCTTCGCGGAGCCGGAGCCGACGGCCGCTCCCACGGAACCGTCAGGCCTCGCCCCCACGCCTATCCCCACCGAACCACTGGCCGGGGGCACGGTGATCATCGAAATTCGCGAGGTGGTCGCGCCAGGTGACCTGCCCAACGAGGCGGTTTCTATTGTCAACACCGGCAGCCGGCCGGTGGCCCTGCAGGGGTGGAAGCTCATCGATCAGCAGGGATTCGAATATAAATTTGGCCAGGTAACGCTGTTCGGCGACGGCGCCGGCATCCTGGTGCACACGGAAGTCGGTCCCAGCACCCCCCTCGACCTCTACTGGGGGCTTGAGACCGCGGTGTGGGCGGCCGGTGAAACGGTGCGCCTGCTCGACGCGGAAGGAACGGAACAGGCCCGATACACGATTCCCTGACCGGTTGCAGCGTGGCTGGCGACCGGCGGGAGAGGATCAAACGATCATGGAACGCGGTTTGATCAGCCCCAAAGGCGAGCTCTTCGCCTATTTAAAAGGAAATGAGCTGTATACTCTCGACGGCACCTTCAGCGGCCGTCTCGAAAAAGGGTTTATCGTCGACACGGCCGGGAAACGGGTCTGGCGGGTCATTGGCGATGGGGTGTACTCGCTCGACCGGATGGAGACGATCGGCTATCTTTCCGCCCCCCGGCGGGATCATCCCGATTGAGCCGGCGGCTCATTTCCAATTCACATTGAGAGGACAGGAGGATTCATGCGATTAGGTGCGCAGGTGAGCGTGGCTGGAGGTTTACATAACGCATTCGAGAATGGCGTGGCCATCGGGGCCGACACCCTGATGTTTTACACCCGCAGCAACCGGCAGTGGCGGGCCAAACCGATCAGCGACGAAGATGCCGCCCTTTATAAGGAGACAGCGGAGGCCCATGCCGGCCGGATTTACCCGGCCGTCGTGCACGCCAACTACCTGATGAACCTCGCTTCGCCCGAGCCGGATAAATGGGAGCTGTCCTACAAGGCCTTCCTCGACGAAGTCAACCGGACCGCCCAGCTCGGCATCGAGCTGATGGTCATGCACCCCGGCTCCCACATGGAAGCCGGGGAGGAAGCCGGACTCAAACGGATCATTCACGGCCTGACAGAAGGGCTGGCCGAGACGGCCGCATCGGCCCCGGGTGTCGTCGTCTGCCTGGAGACGATGGCCGGCCAGGGAACCAATCTCGGCCACCGCTTCGAGCACCTGGCCACTCTCCTGGCCGAGGTGCCGCATGGCGGCCGGCTGGCGGTCTGCTTCGACACCTGCCACGTCTTCACGGCCGGCTACGACATCCGCACACCAGATGCCTATGAGAAGACCATGGCGGCGTTTGATCGCGTGGTCGGTCTCGACCAGATCAAATGCTTCCATTTCAACGACAGCAAATACGACCTGGATACCCGGCGGGATCGACACGAACACATCGGCCGCGGCTTCATCGGCGCCCAGGGGTTCGCCAACTTCGTCAACGACCCCCGCTGGACCCACCACCCGGCCCATCTCGAAACTCCCAAAACCGAGGAAGATGAAAACGGCCAAACAATTGAGATGGACCCCGTCAACCTCGAAACCCTGCGCGCCCTCATCACCTGACCCCGGCCCGGTTCCCCGCTCCCCGTTCCCGATTCTAACCATGCTCACCGACGCCCACCTCGACCTCGCCTTCAACGCCCTGGAAAATGGGCGCAACCTCTTCGCCAGCCTGGCCGACCTGCGGGCCTATGAAGCCCAGCGCCCCTCCGTCGACGGGATCGCTACCGTGACCTTTCCCGAGCTGCGCCAGGGCGGGGTCGGACTGGTCTTCGGCACCCTCTTCGTCGCTCCGGACCGCGGCGAACCCGATACGCCGAAGCGCATGGTCTACCGCACGGCCGCGGAAGCCCACCGGCGCGCCCTGGAACAGCTCGACTTCTACCAGCGCTGCGCCGATCAGAGCCCCTCTTTCCGGCTGGTCGGCGACCTGGCCGGCCTGCAGGAGGTGCTCGACAGCCAGATCGGCGACAGCCCGCTGCTCGGCATGGTGCCCCTGATGGAGGGGGCGGATCCGGTGCGTGAACCGGCCGAACTCGAGGCATGGTGGGCGCGCGGCCTGCGCCTGATCGGACCGGCCTGGGACGACACCCGCTACGCGGCCGGGGCCTGGCGCGGATCGCAGGACGGCTTCACCCGCGAAGGCTTTCAGCTCCTGGAGGTGATGGCCGACCTGGGCTTTATCCTCGACCTGACCCACCTCAGCGAGCAGGCCGTTTTCGAGGCGCTGGAGCGGTACGGCGGCACGGTCGCGGCCACCCACAGCAACTGCCGGTCGCTGGTCCCGCACGACGGGCAGCGCCACCTGACCGACGATCAAATCCGCCTGATCGGCGAGCGGGATGGGGTGATCGGGGTTGTCCTCTACAACCGCTTTTTAAAAAACAACCACCGCAAAGGGGAGCGCAAGGCGCTGGTCACGCTCGACCACGTGGCGGCTCACATCGACCACATCTGCCAGCTGCTCGGCTCAGCAGACCACGTCGGGCTGGGTTCGGATTTTGACGGCGGTTTCGGCGCAGCCGACATCCCAGCCGAGCTCGACAGCGCGGCCGACCTCCCCAAAATCGGGGATAAACTCGCCGAGCGCGGGTATGCACCGGCCGAGGTGGAAAAGATCCTCGGCCGGAACTGGGTCAGGCTCCTGCAAAAGACATGGGGGCAATAAAAAAACCGGGTTTCTCTCTGTTCACACCCTACAAAAGAGAAACCCGGCCGTTTAAGGGAGCGCCTATTCAGAAATAAATTCGACCCGGGCTTCGGGGGCGTGATTTTTGACCGATTCGACGCCGTTTTCCCGCGATTTTTCCGTTTCGTACATCTGGCTGTTGCCAATGACCTGGCCGTTGCCGGCTTTGAGCACGAAATACGGCTTCCCGCTCTCGGAAACCTTCCGATCAAAGCGCGCGTCAAGCCCGGCGTTGGTCTTGACCGACTTGATGCCGTTCATCGCGGTCTCCCGCGAGGCGTACATCTGGCTGGTCAGGATCACCTGACCGTTGCTCGCCTTGAGCGCCCAGTGAAATTTGCCATTCCTGGCGATTTTGAGTTCAAATTTTCCAGCCATGGGTCCTCCTGAAAGAAAATAATAGTTGGTCTACAGGTCCGGTTGATAGCGCCTTGCGCTCCGATCTTCACCCGGTATTCTTCATCTTACCGGGGATTGCGCGCCAGGACTATCCGTATTTTTGCGTAGTTTTGCGCCATTATGGGAAAATAAAGGATGAATTTTTCCGATTTCGGCCAAATCGAGGCCTCCATGGGGCCAGACGGCCGCCGGCGCCGTGCAGACCAGCCGGCAAGCACCAACATGAACCGCTTGCCAACCACCCGCTTTTCCCACACGTTTACCACCGTCCTGCTGCTCCTGCTCCTGTCAGGGCTGGCCGGCTGTTTCGGCGGGGAGCCGGCCGCCGTCACCCCCGTGCCAACGCCCACGACGGCCATCCGGGTGCCGACTCCAAATCTGCCGGTGCCGTCCCCGACCCCGGCCGTGCCGGCCACGCTCCCCCCGCCCGTTTCCGTGATCCTCTCGCCAACCGCTCCCCTCGTCATTCCGGCCGGACCGGCCACGGCGACGCCCACGACCCCGCCGGCCGCCTCGGCTCAGCCAACTCCGGGCCAGACCGTTCAGATTTACCTGATTGCCCTGGAGGACAACGGCCGTTCGGGGCCTGCGGTCGGCTGCGGTGACAGCGCCGTCCCGGTTCGCGTCGGGATTCCCTCCACGCGCGGGGTTCTGCGCGCGGCCCTGAACGCCCTCCTGGCCAGTAAAGACCAGTTTTACGGAGAGTCCGGCCTGTACAATGTCTTCTACCAGTCGAATTTAACCCTCGACAATGTCACGATTATCGACGGGACGGCCGCGATCACCCTGTCCGGCACCCTGGCCATCGGCGGCGCCTGCGATAATCCACGGGTCGCCGCCCAGCTCGAACAGACCGCCCTGCAGTTCAGCACGGTCAGCGATGTCGAGATCACTCTGAACGGAGAGGCGCTGGAAGATGTTCTGTCGCTTATTGGGGAGTGAGAGAACGGGGAACGGTAAGGCGACCCCTTGACGGATTCAGGTAAAATAAGCGGTAGCGATGCCGTGAAATCAAGATGGAGGGGAAAGGATGAAATACCAGTGCGAAGTGACGATCGACCTGCCCCGCGAGCGGGTCATCGACCTGTTTGACAGCACGGATAATCTGATGGAGTGGATGCCCGGATTAAAATCGTTTGAGCATCTGTCGGGTGAGCCGGGACAGGTCGGGGCGCAATCCCGGCTCCTTTTCGACGAGAACGGCCGCAAGATGGAAATGATCGAAACGATTACCTCCCGCAATCTACCGGATGAGTTCTCCAGCACTTATGAGGCAAAAGGGGTCAAAAATTGGGCCAATAATTTTTTCTACGAAGAAGGTCCCAATCAAACCCGTTGGGTGGCTGATCACATCTTTGAATTTTCCGGCTTCATGCGCATTATCGCCTTTTTCATGCGGGGCGCCTTTCCGAAACAGACGATGGCAACGATGAAGCTTTTTAAATCATTCGCCGAGAAGAGCTGACGCCTGGCCGCTGCGGCTGAGGGTGTAGACGGCCGTGCGCGCCCGCCAGGTCTCCCCCCGGCTGATCCGCCAGCTGCCGTTTAAAAAATGGCGGTCTTCGATCCGCAGCCGCTCCAGCCGGCAGAGATCTTCAAAATCGGCCAGCGTAAACCACTGCCAGCGCCGCTCGCCATCCCAGCGCTGGGCGATATCCGGCTCCTGGGGGACCCGCCCGGTCACTAGGTACTCGAGCCGGCAGCGCCAGTAGCCCCAGTTGGGCAGGCTGACTACCGCCCGCCGGCCGACCCGCACCATTTCGTTTAAGATGAAGGCCGGCTGATTCAAAAACGGCAGGGTCTGGCTGAGAATGACGACATCCAGGGTCTGGTCCGGATAGTCGGCCAGCCCCTCCTGCAGATTTCCCTGGCGCACGCTCAAACCCCGCTTGACGCAGGCCAGCACCCCCGCCTCGCTGATCTCGATGCCGCTCCCCTTCACCTGCTTTTCATCAACCAGGTACGCCAAAAGCTCCCCATCCCCGCATCCGAGATCGAGCACCCGGGCCCCCACCGGAATCAATTCGGTAATCACCAGCAAATCAGAACGCAGCATCTACCAGACCCCTACCACTCGGTACTCGGTACTCGGCACTCGGTACTCGGCACTCGGTACTCGATACTCAGTACTCGACGCTCGGTACTCAGCACTCGGTACTCGGTACTCGGCGCTCGGCACTATCCTTCCGTGGGTTCCCGAATCCCCTCTTCTTTGCGCAGCCGGCCGAGAAAGCTCTGCAGCAGCCCGGTCATCGTCTCTACCTCGAGCAAAAAGGCGTCGTGTCCCCAGGAGCTCTCGATGTCGAGATAGGTGACATCGGCGCCGACAGCGTGCAGCGCCCGCACCAGCTCTTTGCCGTGGTAGCTGGGGTAGAGCCAGTCGCTGGTGAAGGTGATAATGAGAAACTTGAGGTCGGCCGACCGCGAGAAGGCGGCCGCCAGGACTCCGCTCGGCCTGCTCAGATCAAAATAATCCATCGCCTTGGTGACGTAGAGATAGCTGTTGGCGTCAAAGCGCTCGGTGAATTTGCTGCCGTTGTATTTGAGATAGCTCTCAACTTCGAATTCCGTCTGAAACTCATAGCCGTATTTTTCCTGCGCGCGCAGCCGCCGGCCGAATTTCTGCTGCATCGACTCATCGCTGAGGTAAGTGATGTGGCCGACCATGCGGGCCACCGCCAGCCCGGCATCCGGTTTGTGAGCTTGGTCGTAGTAATCCCCCTGCCGCCAGGCGGGATCGGCATAGATCGCCTGCCGGCCGACCTCGCTGAAGGCGATCAGCATCGGGCTGTGGCGGGCCGTCGTGGCGATGGGAATAGCCGCCTGCACCCGCTCGGGATGGTTGGCCGCCCATTCGAGCACCTGCATTCCCCCCATCGACCCGCCGGCCACGGCCAGCAGGCGCTCGATTCCCAGGTGATCGAGCAGACAGACCTGCGCCCGCACCATGTCCCCGATCGTCACCACGGGGAAGCTCAACCCGTACGGCCGGCCGGTATCCGGATTCCGGGTGGTCGGCCCGCTCGATCCGTAGCAGCTGCCCAGCACATTGCTGCAGATGACAAAAAACTGGTTGGTGTCGAACGCCTTGCCGGGACCGATACAGTCATCCCACCAGCCCGGCTTGGGATCGTCGAGGCTGTGGTAGCCGGCCGCGTGGGCGCTGCCGCTGAGCGCGTGGCAGATCAATATGGCATTGGAACGATCGGCGTTGAGCCGGCCGTATATCTCGTAAGTCAGGGTGACCGGGGACAGGAGCGCCCCACTCTCCAGGGAAAACGGTTTGTCCCCGGCAAATGTCACCTCCTGGATGGGCACGAGCCCGACGGAATCTTTTGGCAGCATATCTTCCTGTTGGCCTGGCCGGCCTCCCGCGGCCGGCGGCGAATCGGGTCCGGCGCCGGGCCGCCCGCCGCTTCAGATCGACTCGAAGCAGCGGGCGGCCGGCGGCGGAAACATCGGATGGACGGCCGCTAATCAGCCGGGACAGCTTTCTTCCGCCCAACGGCGATCTGCAGCGCCCGGTCGAGATCCCAGAGGATATCCTCGATATCCTCCAGGCCGATGCTCAGCCGGATGAAGTCGGCCGTGACCCCGGCCGCGCGCAGGTCATCCTCACCCAGCTGGCTGTGCGTCGTGCTCGCCGGGTGAATGGCCAGGCTCTTGGCATCGCCGACGTTGGCCACGTGGCTGAAGAGCTTCAGATTATTGATGAAATCCTCTCCGGCCGACCGGCCGCCCTTGATACCAAAGCCGAGAATCGCCCCGGCTCCTTTGGGGAGATATTTTCGGGCCTGCTCGTAATCGGGATGGCTCGGGAGGCCCGGGTAGGCCACCCAGGCGACATCCGCATGCTCTTCCAGGTATTCGGCTACCTTCTGGGCGTTGCTGACGTGGCGGTCGACCCGCAGGCTGAGCGTCTCCAGCCCCTGCAGAGTCGCCCAGCTGTTGAAGGGAGCCTGGCAGGCACCGATATCGCGCAAAATCTGCACCCGGGCCTTGAGAATGAAGGCCGGCGCCCCGAGATCAGCGTAGCACAAACCGTGGTAGCTCGGGTCCGGCTCGGTGAAGTTCGGAAAGCGGCCGCTGCGCCAATCGAAATTGCCGCCGTCGACGAGGACGCCGCCGATGGTCGTCCCATGGCCGCCGATAAACTTGGTCGTGCTGTGGGTGACCAGGTTGGCCCCGTGTTCGAACGGCCGGCACAGATACGGCGTGGCGAAAGTGTTGTCGATCAGCAGGGGAATCTGGTAGGCGCGGGCGATTGCGGCCGCCGTCTCAAACGGAAATACCGAAATATCCGGGTTGCCCAGGGTTTCCCCGTAGAGGATCTTCGTGTTGGGCCGGATCGCCGCCTCGAAGGCCTCGGGCTCGGCCGGATCGACAAAGGTGACGTCAATTCCCAGCCGGGGAAAGGTGTACTTGAACTGGTTGTAAGTCCCGCCATAGAGACGGCTGCTGGAGACGATGTGGTCCCCTGCCTGGCACAGGGTCAGGATGGCCAGCGTCTGGGCGGCATGGCCAGAGCTGGCCGCCAGGGCCCCGACCCCTCCTTCCAGGTCGGCGATCCGCTGCTCGAGGACATCGGTCGTCGGATTCATGATCCGCGTGTAGATGTTGCCCAGCTCCTGCAGCGCGAACAAATTGGCGGCGTGGCCGGTATCGTTGAACTGGAAGCTCGTCGTCTGGTAGATCGGCACCGCCCGGCTGCCGGTGGCGCTGTCCGGCAGCTGCCCGGCGTGAAGCTGGCGGGTTGTGAACCCAAACTTTCTTTCACCATCTTGGTAAGTCATTGAATCTCTCTCCTATCGATCTGGTTGGTGAATCCTGCTCTGCTATCCACTATCCAGTGGTCGATCGACCCGGACCTGATCCACGGGGGCGCCTGCCCGCGATCGGCCGCGGCCCGGCCGGCCAACAAAAAACCCTCCAGCTTTTGACCAGAGGGTTGGAGAGTTTCGTTTGATGTGCTGCCCGTTCGGGCAGAAGCATCTCGTTGTCCGCTCTCATCTTCCAGAGTGTCTCTCTGACGGAATTAGCACCATTTCCACATTTCTGTGGCGGTTGCTGAGGTTTCATCGGGCCGTTCCCTCCACCTCTCTGGATAAAAGTGGCTAGCAATATGCGATTGTGGAATCGACTATAATCAGAAAAACTGATTTGTCAAGCCGGCCTCGCGATTTTCGCGCCGTTCTGCCTGGACTTTCCCCGGGAAAATGGCGGGATTCTAACAGCCGTCGAGGTAAGATAAGAGCCGTTTCACCCGTCTGTACCAATGGATTGGCAGCGGCCATCGACCAGAAACCGGCCGGGACCGGCCACCAGACCAGGAGATTTGATCAATGAAAGCGATTTGGAATGACATCGTCATCGCCGAGAGCGACGAAACGGTATACCTCGAAGGGAATCATTATTTCCCGATCGATTCGGTCAAGAAAGAGTATCTGAAGCCGAGCGATCACCACACCACCTGCTTCTGGAAAGGAGAGGCGAGCTACTACGACCTGGTCAGCAATGGCCAGGAAAGCCGGAATGCGGCCTGGACCTATCCCGAGCCGAGTACGCTGGCCGCCAAAATCAAGGATCACATCGCCTTTTACCCGGTCGTGACTGTCACCCGCTGAAATCGACCGTTCTTTCACCCTTATTCAAACCAGGCAGGCGGCCGTTGAGACGGACCGCCTGTTTTTTTGTCCACCGTTCCGAAATTCAGACCGGGCGCAACGTTGGCTTCTCAGCCCAGATGCGCTAAATTTAGCCCCCATGAATTTTCGGACCCGACTGCTCAACCATGAACGCCTCCTCGGCGCCATGGTTACCCTGCCCGGCCCGGAGACGGCCGAGATCCTGGCCGCGGCGGGCTGCGACTGGCTCTTCATCGATCTCGAGCACAGCCCCCTCGATTTTCTCGACGCACAGCGGCTGCTGCAGGCGGCCGGACAGGCCTGCGCCGGTGTGATTCGCGTGCCGCAGGCCGATCCCCTTTCGCTTAAAAAAGCCCTCGACATCGGTCCGGCCGGCATCATCGTTCCCCAGGTCAATGCGCCGGAAACGGCCGCCCAGATCGTCCGCTGGGCCAAATACGCCCCGCCGGGAGAGCGCGGGGTCGGCATCGCCCGGGCCCACGGCTATGGGCTCGACGCGGCCGGCTACCTCGC
>JBFFZG010000025.1:0-26875 GCA_041568735.1 Promineifilaceae bacterium (SeqCode) | reverse complement strand
GACGTCGGGACCGATCACCACAGCCACAGCGAGATCCTGTACGAAAATGTGCGGGTGCCGGTCGACCACCTGCTTGGGCCGGAGGGGGCGGGGTTCGCCATCGCACAGGAGCGGCTGGGACCCGGCCGGATTCACCACTGCATGCGCTGGATCGGCATTTCCGAGCGGGCGCTCGACCTGATGTGCCGGCGGGCGGTCGAGCGGGAAGTCGCTCCTGGTCGTTCCCTGGCCGATCAGCAGACGATTCAGTTCTGGATCGCGGAGAGCCGCGCGGCAATCAACGCCGCCCGGCTGATGGTGCTGGAAACCGCCCACAAAATTGACGCCGGTGGTGCCCATCACGCCCGCGTGGAGATATCGACGATCAAATTTTACGTGGCCGACATCATGCTAAAAGTGCTCGACCGGGCGATCCAGGTCCATGGCGCCCTGGGAACGACCGAGGATATCCCGCTCTCCTTCTGGTATCGGCATGAGCGGGGAGCCCGCATCTACGATGGACCCGACGAAGTGCATAAGATGGTTGTATCGCGGGAGGTTCTTAAACCCTATCGCTGAAAATTGATTCTCTGCCATCCAATGGTTTATCCCTGTTATTGAATCGATTATGTGCGGAGGGATTTTGCGAATCCGGAAAATTTTCAGCCTCTACGTTTTTTGATGGCACGGCTCGAGGGGGCAGAAAGCCACTGCCTTTATTATCTCGCGACTGCTCCGAGATTTTTCGGCTCGATTGGCGAACAGCCAGGCAGGTTTAAAATGAATGTAAGATACGGAGCGTGGACAGTATCGTGGGTACCGGGATCAGGAAGCGATTTTACCAGACTCCCAGACGGCGACCTTCGCGGCCCGGCGCTGCCGGATCGATAACTGGCGGTGGCAGGGGGTTCCCTTTTATTTGCGATTGGGGAAGGCGATGGCGACGAAGGAAACGGAAATCTTGCTGATATTAAACGGCCGCCGCATTCCATGTTTAATTTGCCCCTGGAGGCATTCACTCCCAATATCCTTTCAATCTGCATACAGCCGGATGAAGGGATTCATCTCAAATTCGAAGCAAAGGTTCCAGATACGATTCAGGCGGTTCGCTCAGTTGATTTTGATTTTCATTTTAAGGACTCTTTTCCAAATCTAATTCTGCCCGAGCCCTACGAGCGTCTGGTTCTCGATGCCATGCACGGAGATGCTTCCTTATTTACCAGAAGCGATGGCATTGAAGTCTCCTGGCGGCTTAATGATCCAATTATCGAAGAATGGGCCGGACCCAACGCTCCGCCCCTGGAGGTTTACGAACCGGGCGGCTGGGGACCGTCGGGGGCAGAGGCACTGCTGACTCGGAACGGCCATACCTGGTGGCGAGGCTGTATATATGATGAGTAAAGCCGCATGACTCGAAGGGATACGATCGACGTCCGATCTGAGGAACAGCTGGATCAAAAAAAGCTGGCGGCATACCTGGCCGAGCATCTGGAAGTCCTGCCTATTACAAACACCGATTTTTCTCTTCGTCAATTCGGCGGCGGAATGGCCAACCTGACCTACGAGCTGGATTTTGGCCCCACCCGCCTAGTCCTGCGACGACCCCCGCTCGGCCCGATCGCCGCGTCGGCCCATGACATGGAACGGGAATACCGGGTTCTTTCCCTCCTGTACCGCGATTTCCCCCTGGCGCCGCGGGCGTATCTCTTTTGTGGGGATGCCACTGTAATCGGCGCCCCTTTTTTTATCATGGAGCGGCGTTATGGGACGGTCGTGCGAACCTCGCTCCCGGCGGGGATGGCCCGGGACCCACGTGCGCCGCGAAAAATGAGCCAGGCCCTGGTCGATGCCCTGGCCGACCTGCACAGAGTGAACTACGCCGATCTTGGCCTGGCGGACCTGGGCCGGCCGGCCGGCTTTATTGAACGGCAGATTGAGGGCTGGTTTCGCCGCTGGGAAAAGGCCCGGGTGGAACCGCTGTCGGAAATGGAGGCGGTCTTTGATTGGTTAAAGGATCATATCCCAGATGAGGCGGGCGCGTCGCTCGTTCACAATGATTACAAGCTCGATAATGTCATGCTGGCCGACGAGGATCCGGGGCGGCTGGTGGCGATCTTTGACTGGGACATGTGCACACTGGGGGATCCCCTTTCCGATCTCGGCGCTCTGCTCACTTATTGGTGGGATCCGGACGACCCGCCGTTCATGCGGCGGCTGGCCGAAACCTTTATGCCGGCCGGCACCCCCGGGTTTTTGACGCGGGAGGAGCTGGTGGCGCGCTATGCCGAGCGCAGCGGCCGGGATGTCTCCCGGATATCGTTTTACCATGCGCTCGGAATTTTTCGCCTGGCGGTTATCATCGCCCAGATCTATATCCGCTACGTCCGCGGTCAGACCCGGGATCCTCGCTTCGCCTCTCTCGGCGGGATGCTGCCGCTTTTGGCGCGGGCAGCAAAAACCGTAGCCGGCCTGCCCAGTTAACTTTCCCCAATCCTTCACGGCCTGTTAACGAAGCAATCGATCGATTTTTTTGTTCCCCGGGTTGTTTTGTAACAGGATGCGCTATAGACGCTTTTTTAACGCCAAATTTCGCGGGAGAATGTGCTGATCATTTATGGAAAGTAGCCCATATATGGTGGTTGACGGGTGATTTCTCGTTGTTTTCAAGAAGATATGGGGGAGAGGTTCGAATGTTAAAAAATTCACAAAATTTGAAAATTTCGTTTCCTAAAAAAAGGAACGTTTTAAGATTGAGTTGACAGAATATCGTTGTCAGTATCCAGTCCCTTTGTTAGAATCTCTTAACCGGTTCGACCAAAACGAGCACACCGATTTCATGACAGCCACGGGACCAGGGATGGAATCGCACCTCTTTTTTTTGTGATCACAAACTGGGAGGTAAACAGGGATGCCTGCAAGTCGGAGCGGGAACAATTAAACAGGACAATGCCTGACGGCCAGATGTTGCGCTGTTTGAGCCCTCGAAAGTGTTTTTCAGGGGGTGCCTGTTCATGCCGTCAAGATAAGGACCGATAGGGAATGATGTCACCAGAAACTGCCTGGAAAGCCACCCTCGGTGAGCTTGAATTACAGATGACCAAGGCGACGTTTAATACGTGGCTGAAGGATGCGCGCCTGCTGCGGTTCAACGACGATGCGTACACCATTGGGGTGCGCAATGACTACGCCAAGGACTGGTTGGAGAACCGGCTGCGCGACACGATCCTGCGCACCTTATCGGCGATTGTCGGGCAAAAGGTCAACCTGACCTTTGAAGTCAACTCGGAGAAGAAAGGCGTGGCTTCACCGGCCAACGGCCGGTTGGGAGCTATTACCCACAATTTAATAGGGGGGAGGCGGAGGCCAAATATGGATCAGCCTGCCAATGGCCCGGGGACAAATACTCTGTCGCCCAACCCGATTTACAACGGGGATATCGATCTGCGCGATGAATATATTTTCACCACCTTTGTGGTCGGACCCAGCAACCGGCTGGCCCACGCCGCCGCCCTATCCGTCGCCGAAACACCGGGGCAGACCTACAATCCACTCTTTATTTACGGGGGGGTCGGATTGGGCAAGACCCACCTGCTGCATGCGATCGGCCACAAATGCGTGGAAGAAGGGCTGAGTGTCTGCTACGTCACCTCCGAAACCTTCACCAACGACCTGATCCAATCGATTCGCACCCAGCAGATGGAGCAGTTTCGGGAAAAATACCGGACCCCGGACATGCTGATGATCGACGACATCCAGTTTATCGCCGGTAAGGAAAGCACCCAGGAGGAGCTGTTCCACACCTTCAACGATCTGCACAGCCGCGGGAAGCAGGTGGTTATCTCGAGCGATCGGCCGCCGAAAGCCATGGCCACCCTGCAGGAACGGCTGCAATCGCGCTTCGAATGGGGGCTGATGGCCGATATCCAGATGCCGGACGTCGAGACGCGCATGGCGATCCTGCGGAGCAAAGCCGATGTCATGAACACCCATGTCCCCAATACGGTCATGGAGATGATCGCCCACCAGGTCCGGCACAATATTCGCGAGCTGGAGGGGGCCCTCAACAAGGTCGTCGCTTACTCCCAGCTCACCGGGAGCCCGATCGACGAAAAACTGGCGCGGATGGCGCTGGCGGATCTCATTCACAAGCCGGAAAAAGTCACCGTGGTTCACGTCATCGCCACCGTCGCCGATCACTACCAGGTCAGCCAGGAGGCGCTGCTCTCCCCGAGCCGCAGCCGCGCCATTTCCTTTCCCCGACAAATGGCCATGTACCTCGCCCGAACCGAAACCGACGCTTCTTTTCCGCAGATCGGCACGGAGCTTGGCGGCCGGGACCACACGACGATCCTCCACGGTTATGAAAAAATCGCCGAGCTGGTCGAAACCGACGCGACCGTGCGGCAGGACATGATGACGATCAAGGCGGCCATCTACGGCCAATAAGGACACTGCCGGCAGGGTGTCGCCTGCCATCATTCATTGCCTTTAGACAGCATTCATAGCCCGCAACTTCATCATCATCGTCAGCGGAGGTCAAATGGCCTCCGCTTTTTTTTGCCGCCAGCTCGAGCCGCCCGGTCCGATTTCTTTTTTTAAGGTTCTTGCCGGCGCGGCGATCAGAGGGTGATCTTCGCCGGGCGATAAAGGGATTATAGGGGGAGACCATGACGAAAAACTGTCACTTTTTTTCATCGGATCGCTTTTCCCCCTCACCTGTGCTACCCTGAAAAGCAGTCTACACACCCCATCGGGAATCGACACATGGAGGGAAAAATGAAGAGTCTACATCTCCGGCGACTTTGGTTTGTCTTATTTTCGACCCTGGTATTGGTCGGCAGCGGGACCATCCTGGTTCGCCCGGACCCGTCTTCCGGATCTTCCACCCCTGCACGGGTTGTCATCGAAGGAGTCTACTACGATGGGCTGGCAACGGGCGAGCCCGATGAGGCCGTTCAGCTGGTTAATCTGGGGGCGGATCCCGTCGATCTGGCCGGGTGGTCGCTCAATGACAGCTGGGATACGCGCACGCGCCTGACGTTCCCGCTATCCTCGACGGCCGTTCTGGCGCCGGGGGAGCGCATCTGGATCGCCCGGGAAGCGGCCGCCTTCACCGCCCAGTTCGGCTTTGCTCCCGATTGGACGGCATCGGCCATGGTTGGGAGCTGGATCGGCCTGGCCAACAGCGGGGACGAAGTGGTCGTGCGGGACGCCGATCTGAATCTCGTCGACGTCCTGGTGTATGCCGGTGGGGACCCCGATGGCAACCTTTCTCACTGGTCGGGACCCGCGCTGATGCCGTATAAAATTAACCGTGGTACGGCCGTCGAAGGGCAGATCCTCTACCGCAAGCGGGATCCGGCCAGCGGGCAGCCTCTCTCCGATACGAACACGGCGGCCGATTGGGCCCAGGATTCGGCTGATGTGCTGCTGGGGCGGAAGATCCGGTATCCCGGGTGGGATCTCGACCAATTTTTCCAGCCTTTCCAAGTTGCCGCAGCATCCACCATCACGGTGATCATCGCTCCGGATCATGCCTATGAGGCGCTGGCGGGATTGATCGATGGGGCGGCCGAGTCACTGCAGATTCAAAGTCACACCTTTGAAAATATTGGCCTGGCGCAGCGGCTGGCCGCCGCGGCCGGACGCGGGGTGGCGGTCGATCTCCTCCTGGAAGGGGGACCGCCGGGCGGCGTTTCCGACCAGCAGCGGGCCGCCTGCCAGATTCTCGAGGCGGCCGGGGGGGCCTGCTGGGTCATGATGAGCGACGCCGAACAGGACATTCGCGCCCGCTATGACTATCTCCACGCCAAATTTATGCTGATTGACCGCCGGCGGCTGGTCATTGGAAGTGAAAATCTCAGTCCCAACAGCCTGCCGGCCGATCCGAAGGGGGACGGCACCTGGGGACGGCGGGGCGTTTTTCTGGCGACGGATGCTCCGCCGATCGTGGCCCATTTCCAGGCGATCTGGGCGGCCGACTTTGACCGGATAAATCATCGGGACATCTGGCCGTCGGCCGTTCTCGGCGGACCGCCGCCCGGGTACCGGCCCCCGGAAGCGGGCAACGGGATCACCTACACGGTGCGCTTTCCGCTCCCGGCCGATTTCACAGGCGTCTGGGATTTTACCGTGGTCCAATCCCCGGAAAACAGCCTCCACCCGGCGGCTGGCCTCTTAGAACTCATCGGGCAGGCCGGCGCCGGGGACCACGTCCTCGTGCAGCAGCTGGTCGAACGACCTTACTGGGGAGCCACGGGAAGCAATCCGATCGCCGATCCCAATCTGAGGTTGGAAGCCTACCTGGCAGCCGCCCGTCGAGGAGCCAGCGTCTGGCTCCTTCTCGACGATTATTTTGACCGGCCGGCGGAAGACACCAGCAACGCCGCCACCTGCCGCTATCTGGAAATTCTGGCCCGGCTGGAGCAGATCGATCTACGCTGCCAGACCGGGAATCCGGCCGGCCTGGGGATTCACAATAAGATGATTCTCGTGCAGGCGGGGGGCAGGGGGTACATCCACATCGGATCGATTAATGGGAGCGAGCAGTCCCACAAGGGCAATCGGGAGGCCGCCCTGCAGATCCAGTCGGACGACCTTTACGACTACCTGGCCGGTCTCTTTTTCCAGGATTGGACCTATACCCTCTTTTTTCCCACGCTGCCGCAGCAGTATATCGGGCCGGCCAGCTACCCTCTGATCACCGAAGTGCTGGTCGATCCCCTGGGGCTCGACGGGGCGGAATTCGTGGAGATCGCCAATCCGACCGACCGGCCGGTCGACCTGAGCGGCTATGCCCTGAGCGACGCGGTCAGCCCGGCCGACTTCGCCGACAGCCGCCGTTTTCCGCAGGGGACAGTCCTCGCACCGGGTCAGACGGTCGTCGTGGCCCAGCAGGGGAGCCTGTTCCAGGCGCAGTTCGGTATTTATCCCGATTTTGAAATTCTCGATTCGGTGGCGGTGGTTCCCAACCTGCCGGACGATCCGGCCTGGGGGGATCCGGCCCAGTTTTTCCAGCTGGGGAACAGCGGGGATATCGTTTTTTTACGCGATCGGGTGGATGGTGTGGTCGATTTGGTTGGATATGGGGATAAGGGAGCTGCCGGCCAGCCGGGCTGTGCGCTGGCGCCAGGCGGCCACAGTCTGCGCCGCAGACCGTACTGGCGAGATACAAATAATTGTACTGAAGATTTTGAGCCCTGGCCTTCCCCTGACCCAGGGTTGCTCCCCGCGGATTAGAGATGCACCCCGGGCAGGACCCGGGGGCAGATAATCAGGTTCTAATTATCAAACAGGTCAATGCCGTTGGCGGGACTGTCGGCGCCGCGAGGATCACCGACCGGAGTGCCGGCGCGGGTGCTGATGATCCCTTCGTAGATAATGGCCGGGGATTCGTATTGGATGATTTTGATTTCTTGACCCTTCTCGCCATCCATCTTCTCGTCGATTTCCTGCATGATGATCCTTTACCTTTACGTGATATGGCTGTTTCAATCCCCTAATTATGCGGGATGTAACTTACGATGTCAATTTCGCTACGGGGTAAATGCTCCTATTGGCAAAAATCAGAAAAATATTGGCAGTAAATTGTAAAATAAGGGCGGTCCGGGCCCGATCCGGACCGCCCTCGGGTCTGATGGAATCAGAAGTCACAATTCCCGGCCAGGCAGGCCAGTTCCTGGGCGGCCGTCGTCAGATCTTCTTCCTCGTAGCGGTAGATTTTGGAAAAATCGATGCGAGGAAACTCCGCCGCCAGCCGCTCGTACTCCTGGGCCGAAATTTCGACGTAGGGCATCTGATCGTACTGGGCGTCAAAGGCCGGGAGGAAGGCCATGCCGCCGATGATATCCTGGTGCTTCCAGATCCAGCGAATCAGGTCAATCACTTCATCTTCCCGATAGGTAATCGTGACGCTGGGGTTGTGTTCGGTGTAATTCAGCTTATTCTGCAGCCAGTATTCGCACTGTTCGATAGCCGTCCGGTCGTTGCGGGTCAGGGCGGAGGCCGGGGCCTTGACCGGGAAGTGGGCCACCCAGGTGTTGGCATTATCGGCCGTCTGCCCATTTTCCGGATTAAGCGGCACACCGGCGTCCTTCAAGACCTTCAAAACCGGCGTATGCGCGCCGACCCGGACGTTGCGAATGTAGTACGGCGCCCAGCGGGCGTGCAGACCACTCGAGCTGTTGAGCAGCTGGGATGAATTTCCGGACGGTTTGACGCAGGTAACGCTGGCGGACTGGTTGATGCCCAGCTTTTCGGCGTAGATGCGGTTGGTTTCGACCGCGATCTCCCGCAGTCTGGTCTGGACCTGAGGCTCCTGGGCGATCGGGCAGTCCATCTGCCCGTTCAAATCGACCCCGAGCAGCCGTTCTTCCTCGCAGTTGGCCTGCCAGATCGGCCGCAGACCTGGAAAATGGGTGGCCAGCGACTGCAGGGTGCCCAGCATGGCGGCCAGCTCGACCTTTTCGCTGAGGGATTCCACGGTGTCTTCCGCCCGGGCGACGGCGCTGGTCAGGTTGCAGAACTGGTAGGGGCGCAGGATGATCTCACCGCAGGGATTGGTGCCGAAGTCGGCCGCCTGCCGCCTCTCCGGCCGGTTGTTGACGGCCGCCCGGCGGTTGAATATTCCCGGCTCACCCCGGCCGGATTCGACCATATCGAGGACAAAGCGGGTCACCTCCTGCTGGGTCAGCTCCCGGTTGGGCCAGACGGCGGAATTGTTGGCATTCCAGCGCTGGCTGTTGGTTTGCCAGAAATCGCCGTCTTTGCAGTGGCGCATTTCGAGATCGTCGTAGTCGAAGAGGGCGATCATGGCGGTGCGGCGCACCCCACCGGAGACGGCCGCGCCGCCGACGGCACACATGATGTCGTGGCCGTCGAGGGCATGAAGGAAGCCGCCCTGGCGGGCCACGATCCGCTCGCGAGAGAAAGCGAGCATGTACCGCAGCGGTTCGGGGCCGGAGGCGCGTCCCCCTTTGACCCGCAGCGGAGCCCCGGCCGGCCGTACGACCGAAAAGTCGAATTCGATATCCTCACCGGCGAACCAGGTTTCGAGGCCGGTGCGCAGGGCATCGGCCCATCCTTCGGAGGTATCCTGGACGACGTGCACCGGCCGCTTCCGGCCGGACTGCCGCTGGATGCGGGGGAGTTTTTCGATGTACTTCCGCTCGACGCTGAAGCCGACGCCGCAGCCGCTCATGGAGATGATCAAGGCTTCCACGAAGGAATCAATGCTGTCAACCGGCAGATAGGAGCAGTTGTAAATGGCGATGTTGTTGCGCCGCGCCGCGTCGCCAGCCATGGCCAGCAGGCGCATCGACGGCATGACTTTCATGTGAAGGATCCCCTGGCGCAGCCGCTCGTAGTCGGCTTCCTCGAGTCGGTTTTCGGAGAGCTCCCGCAGGAAATCCACCGCCCGTGTGACCGTTTCAATCCAGGTTTCCCGCCGGCCCAGATCGTAGTTGAAGCGCGAGTACTTATCGTAGAACTGAAACTTCTGCAGCTGGGTGGGGAAGTAATCGTCGGACAGGTCGAAGGCTTCTTTCACTTCCAGAGGCACCGGCCGGCGCTCGCGAATCTTGGCGTGCTCTGCCCGGTAGAGGATATAGGCCTTGGCCGCTTCGTATTCGCCGGCCGCCTGGAGAACCATCTCGACGATATCCTGCACTCCTTCGACGGTCGGTGTGTCGAATTTCGCGGCCACCACGTTGACCGCCTGCGCCGTCAGTTTGTCGACCGGGGTGCGGGGTTCCTGCCCGAGGCTGGCGAAGCACTTGCGAATCGCCTGCTCGATGAGCTTCGAGTCAAAGGGGACGATCCGGCCGTCCCGCTTTAAAATTTTAGTGGGAATTTTCACCGGGTAATCAAGGCCGGTCAAAGCCCTGACATTGAGGTTTGCCTCGCCATTAGATCGCTCATTCTGGTCTATCTTTTCGGGTGTATTCAGCATGTTGCCTCCTGATCTCCTATGAGGTTGAGAAATAGATTCAAAAAAATGAATCGGGCGGGGGACAGGCGAGATGATAGAGCGATGCAGCCCCTGTAGGCCCGGTGACTTACGGCTGATAAACTATGTGTTTTTCCCTTCGATAAGGCGGTTGATTTCCTTGCGCACCGACTCCAGGTCATCGAGGCGCAGGTAAACGGTGGCGAAGCGGATGTAGGCGACCTGGTCCAGTTCGCGCAGCTTCTTCATGACTTGATCCCCGACATGGCGGCTCGGAACCTCGGCCTTTCCCAATTTCTGCAGGTCGGATTCCACCTCGTTGACGATTCGCTCAATGTCGGCCGCTGCTACTGGCCTTTTCTCACAGGCGAGCCGGATCCCGGCCGCCAGCTTTTCGCGGGAAAACTCCTCGCGGATTCCACCACGCTTGACGACGAGCGGTGTGGCGAGGATGGCCCGCTCCAATGTGCTGAAGCGCTGTTCGCAGTTCTGGCAGACCCGCCGCCGGCGAATACCCCCGCGAGTGTCGTGAGCGGTATCGATGACACGTGTACGTTCTTCACCGCAGTAAGGGCATTTCATCGATGGTAAACTCTCTGCCAGATCAGATATGCGATAATTGTTGAAATTCCCCGCATAATCCCATATATGGGGGTTGCGGGCCAGTTTAAGTCCACATGTGGGGGTTTCGAGCGGCATTATAGCACGTCCGTTCGACCCGGACAAGGGCGGATTTCTTAAAAAAACCCGGTTGTTTTTAGGACTTTGGTACTGGTAGGCAGAAGGAATTTTAGAACGAAAAACAAAAAAGGGGATCAGTAAAAATACTGATCCCCTGAACCGGACCTCGAAGGAGAAGGATTAGCTCCGCTTGCGGAGAAAGGCCGGGATATCGATGTCGTCCGGGCGGAAGGTGTTGGCCGGCGGTGGGCTCTGCCGGCGGACTGGTTCGCCTTCCGGCTTTTCCACCGGCCGGGCCGCGGCCACCGGCTGGTGGGTGCGCATCGGACGGCCGAAATGGCGGGCTGCCGGCGGGGCCCCGTGGTCGAAGCCGGTGGCGATGACCGTAATGCGGATTTCGTCGCCCATCTTGTCGTCGATCACCGCCCCGAAAATCAGGTTGACATCCGGGTGGGCGGTTTCGCGGATGATCGAGGCCGCCTGGTTGATCTCGTACAGGCTGAGGTCGGAGCCGCCAGTGACGTTGAAGAGGATGCCCCGCGCACCGTCGATGGTCACGTCGAGCAGGGGACTGGCCAGGGCCTGTTCGGCCGCCAACCGCGCCCGGTCTTCGCCCTTACCGTGGCCGACCGCCATCAGGGCGGCCCCACCCATCGACATGATCGCCTTGACATCGGCGAAATCGAGATTGATCAGGCCGGGGACGGTAATCAGCTCGCTGATCCCCTGAATTCCCTGACGCAGGACATCATCGGCCAGGCGGAAGGAGTCGACCAGCGACATCCGCCGATCGGCGCTCTCGAGCAGACGGTCGTTCGGGATGACGATCAGCGTATCGACGTGCTCCTTGAGCTCGTCGATGCCGGCCGCGGCTGCCTGCGCCCGCTTGTTGCCCTCAAAGGAAAAGGGACGGGTGACGACGCCGATGGTCAGGGCACCCTGGTCCCGGGCCGCCTTGGCCACGACGGGGCTGGCCCCGGTGCCGGTTCCGCCGCCCATGCCAGCCGTGATAAAGACCATATCGGATCCGACGAGGGCATCGTAAATCAATTCCACCGACTCCTCGGCCGCCTGTGAGCCCAGTGTCGGGTTGCCGCCGGCGCCGAGCCCGCGGGTCGAACGATCCCCAATGTGGAGTCGGTTCGACGCCTTGCTCCGCACGAGGGACTGGCTGTCGGTGTTCACGGCGATGAATTCGACCCCGCCGATGCCGCTCTCGACCATGCGGTCGATGGCGTTGCTGCCGCCGCCGCCCACGCCGACGACGCGGATGGTGGCATTCCCTTCCTGCAGGGAGTCGTACTCCCGCCTGGCCTGAGCCCGTTGGCTGCCGCGCGGCGAGTCACCGCCTTTTCCGTGGGGCTGCAGGGGGCGGTGAAACTGCTCCCTGTGCGGCGGCTGGGCCAACGGATCCTGCCCCTCCGCCTGTTCTGGCTGTCTGATGTTATTCTCCATGTGATTCTCCTTGCCTTCGAAGGTCCGGTTTAAAAACCTTGTCGGTCCAATGCACGCAGTTCAAAAAGAAGTCGAAGTCCTCGATCGGCCGTTAACTCCGTCGGACGGCCATTCAGGCGCTGCTGTCCCCACCGCTTAATCCGGCAGGAGAGCCCGAAAGATGTCCGTCAATTTGCGGCGCAGCTCGCTGCGCCGCTCATTGGGTCGATATACGTTGTGTTCGGTCATGGCCCAGCGAATCAGCCCGATGCTGGCCGCGTAGGCCGGGCTGTTCAAATTATCGACCAGCCCTTTTAAGTTGCGCGGCGCCGCCACCCGGGCGGAGATCCCCAGCACTTTCTGGGCCACCTCGGTGATGCCGCGCAGCTGGGCGCCGCCACCGGTCAGGACGATGCCGGCCGGCAGCAGCCCGGAAAAGCCCGATTCCTTAATCGCCTCCAGAACCAGCTGGAAGATCTCCTCCACCCGGGCCTCGACGACCTGGGCCAGGTCGCGATGGCCAACGTGGATTTTGTCTCCGGAGAAGGGCTCGACCGTAAAGGTCGTCGATGCTGGAATCTGCTCGGGGCGGCAGTCCCCGTATTTATGCTTGATTTCCTCCCCGACTTCGAACGGCACGCGCAGGCCGATGGCGATATCGTTGGTGATGTGAAAGCCGCCAATCGGCAGCGTCTTGGTGTGCCAGGCCGCTCCGTCCGCGAAGAGGGCGATATCGGTTGTTCCCCCACCGATATCGGCGACGATGACCCCCATATCTTTTTCGGCCGGCGTCAGGACCGCTTCGGCCGCCGCCAGGCTGTTTAGGACGAATTCTTCGACCTGCAAGCCGACTTCATCGGCGCACTTGGTCAGGTTGGCGATCGCCGGCGAAGCGGCCGTGATGATGTGGGCTTCGGTTTCGAGGCGAAAGCCATGCATCCCGATCGGGTTGCGCACATCCTCCTGATTGTCGACCTTGTAGCTTCGGGCAAGCAGGTGGAGAATCTGACGGTTGTGGGGAACCGGTATCGCCTGAGCGGCGTCGAGGGCGCGGGCAATGTCGTCGGCTGTGACCCCTTCGCTCTTGTTGCTGACGGCCACCGCGCCGCCGTTGTTCATCGAGTGAATGTGCTCGCCGGAGACGCCAATAATGGCCCGGGACAATTTGTACCCGGACGTATGCTCGGCTTTTTCGACCGCGCGGGCGATGGCGTAGGCCGTTTCCCCCACGTTGACGATCATCCCTTTGCGCATGCCCTGCGCCGGTTCAAGGCCCAGGCCGACGATCTGGAGATCGCCGCCGGCTACTTCACCGACGATGGCGCTAATTTTGGTTGTCCCGATGTCAAGTCCTAAAACGACGCCTTCCATATCTTTTACTCTTGGGCGACGGGTTGGGATTTCCGTTTGGATTACCTCGCCGCCATGAAAAAGGGTTTTTCTTTGTTGGTCACGCTGACGTACTGGGGAGTGATTCCCTGTGTCAGCAGGTCATCGACAATGGCCCGATAGATGGTTAATTTCTGCCGCATATCGGTTCCAGTGCCGAGAAAAACAGGCCATCCCCGCTCATCTTGATAGCTCAGACCGTTGCTTGGATGGTAGTTCAAACTCAGCAGGGTGGTGCCGTTCGGCTGCAGTTTCTGCAGGATCAGCGCGCCGAGCAGGATGTCGGTTGGGACGGCACCAGAGGTTTTGGGCGGTGGAGTCTCAGCCACCTCCTCCTCGATATCTTCGGCTTCGCCGTCATCGGCGGCCGGCCCGGCGCTTTCGGCTTCTTCTTTGGCCGGAACCCCGATCAGACCGCGCGTATTTTCCGAGCGGATGTGAATCAATCCGGGTACGTCGATGCGCGCCGGCAGCAGCTGGCCCTGTTCGTTGATCCAGAACGATTGGTCCGGGGTCATCCAGACCGCGATCGGCGTGTCTTCGACGATGGAGATATTGACCCGATTCGGCCATTTCAGGGTTACCGAGGCCGACACGATTCCGGGCATCTCGGCGATGCGGCGGGCGGCCACGTTCGGGTCGACGGCGAAGACATGCCGGCCGGCAAGGCCGCTGGTGGCCACGATTTCATCGGCCGGTATGGAAACCAGTCCTTCGACCGGGATGTACCGCAGATAAAAATCCGAGCGGGTGGCCAGCAGCTGCAGGAAGTAAACCATCACCACCAGCACCGCCAGGCTGATCCAGCGGGGGGAGGTGATTATCCCCAGGACCGTCTGGGTGGGGAAGGTGAAGGGAATCCGATTCCGGCGGCGCCGCTGCGCGGCGGTGCGGGGCAGTTCAATCTGCCCGGCCGGAACGGCGGCCGAAACCCGCCCGCGCCGGCCTCCCCCCTGCTTTTTCAGCGGGGGCTGCTTGCGAAGCGGGGGATTACCGGTGTTCGATGATTCCCGGCCGGGGCGTTTTCGTTGGGGTTGTTTCATCCGTACCGTAGTTTCACTCGGTCATAAAATCGGTTTTTAACCGCGATTTTACTTCGTGCCGCTCGACGGCCAGCCCGATCAGGCGGTCCAGCAGGTCGGGATAGCTCAGCCCGGTGGCTTCCCACAATTTCGGATACATCGAAATACTCGTGAAGCCGGGCAGGGTGTTGATTTCATTGATAAACAGCTCGTTTGTGCGCCGGTCGAGTAAAAAGTCGACTCGTCCCATACCCGCGCAGTCGATCGCCATGAACGCGGCCGCGGCCAGCTCCCGGACCTGGCGGGCCAGGGGATCCGGGATCGGCGCGGGAATGAGCAGTTCGGAGTCATCGGTGATGTACTTCGCCTCGTAGTCGTAAAACGACCGCTTCGGCCGCACTTCGCCGACCACGCTCGTCTCCGGCTTATCATTGCCGAGCACGGCGACTTCCAGCTCACGGGCATCGATCCCCCGTTCAACCACGATGCGCCGATCGTAGCGGGCGGCGAGTTCGAGGCCGGCCAGCAGCTCGGTCGTGGTCTGGCAGCGGCTCACCCCGACGCTGGAGCCGAGATTGGCCGGTTTGGTAAACATCGGATAGCGCAGTGCGCGCTCCAGCCGGTCGATAATCGGCGCGGGATCTCCGCCGAGCTCCTGGCTGCGGACGAGCTGCCAGGGAAGGACCGGCAGACCATTGGCCGCCATGACCTGCTTGAAAATCCCCTTGTCCATGCCGACAGCCGAGCCGACCACACCGGCCCCGACGTAGGGAAGGCCGGCCAGCTCCAGGAGTCCCTGGACCGTCCCGTCCTCGCCGAAGGTGCCGTGGAGAACCGGGATGATGACGTCCAGATCACCGTCAAACGGGCCCGCGCCTGCCACTGGATCGACCGGCACCAGGGTGTGAGCGCCGGGTGTCGGAGGGAGCAGGACGGCCGTCGTGGCCGCGGCCGCTTCAGTTTGCCCGCTCTGCAGCGCCGCCAGCGGATCGCCGGTCAGCCACTGCCCCTGCTTGGTGATGCCGATCGTGATCACGTCGTATTTTTCTCGATCGAGGGCGGCCAGGACCGATTCGGCGGACCGCAGCGAGACTTCGTGCTCGCCGGAGCGGCCGCCAAAGATGACCCCGATTCTCAATTTCCGCGCTTCACCCATTCGATCCATTCCACTCGACGGCCCGTATCATTCCCGGGCCGTTCAGCTTTTGTCTTCAAATTCCCAATCGCCGACCAGCTCGACTTCGAGGTCCATTTCGACGCCAAAGCGCTCGCGCACGGTGTGCCAGGCCTCGGCGATCAGGCTGCGAATTTCTTCTGCCGACGCCCCACCTTCGTTGATAAAGAAATTGGCGTGTTTTTCTGAAATTCGGGCCTGACCGGTGCGGGCCCCTTTCAATCCGGCCGCATCGATCAGGTAGCCGGCGTAGTAATTTTCCGGATTCTTGAACATCGAACCGGTCGAGGCGCCGCCCGGCTGGGTTTCCTTGCGCCGTGCGGTAAATCCTTCGGCCCGAGCCAGCAGGACGTCCGAGGGTTCGAGCGAGAGGCGGATCTCGGCCGATAAAACGAGCCGGCGGCTCTTGTATTTGGCCTGCTCTCGCTTCAGAATGCTGTCCCGATAACCGTATTCCATTTCTTCAACCGAATATGTGCGCACGCCGCGGCCGGGTTCCCAGATGGTGGCGGCGACGAGAATTTCATGCATATCCCCGCCATGGGCCCCGGCATTGCCGACGACGGCCCCCCCAACGGTCCCCGGCACCCCGATCGCCCATTCCAGCCCGCCAAGCCCTTTGCCGATGCACTGGCGAGCCAGAGAAGAAAGGTTGGTGCCGGACTCGGCCGTGCAGATGATGCCGGCACCGGCGTGGCGAAACTGGACGTGGCGCGCTTTGTTGTGGATGACCAGGCCGCGCACGCCGTGATCGGAGACGAGGATGTTTGATCCACCGCCCAGCACGAAGTAGCGCGTGCCGGTTTTGTAGGCCAGCTCGGCTGCCGCCAGCAGCTCGCCGGCCGAACGAACCGTCACAAACATTTCCGCCTGGCCGCCGACCCGGGCCGACGTGTAGCGCGCCAGGGAGACGTTGATTTCAAAGCGATCGCCAAACTGCTCGGTGAACTGCTGGGCGACATCGTGGTGGTAGCTCAATTCGACATTCATTTGGCGGGTGTCTTTTTGCTCTGGGTTTCTTTTTCTTTTAATTTAGCTACGAGCCGCCGGACCTGCTCGATCGTGACATCGAGCTGGGCCTTGGATGGGGGCGTGGAGCCGGTCGCGGCATGGGTTTGCTTGTTCATGAGAATCTCCTTGCCTGAATGATTGTCTCCGTTTCGCCGTCTTTGCCCACTTTTTCCCGCAGTCCCTCGAGCAGCTGATCATGGAGCTGGGTGGCGTCCCCTGCATTCATGGTGATCACGACATCGCCGGGCTGCAGCTGGTCTAACAGGGCGGCGGCCGCCGCGGACAGGTCCGGGATAAAGGTCACCCGGGGATGGAGGATCTTGTCCGCCACGACCTGGCCGCTGATCCCGAGGGAGTCCGTTTCCCGGCTGCGGTAGATCTCAAGGACCACGACTTCGTCGGCTGCGGCGAAGCAGTGCTGAAACTCGCTCAAGAAGAGCTTGGTGCGGCTGAAAGTGTGGGGCTGCCACACGGCCCAGAGACGGCCGGTGGGGAAACGGGTGCGCGCCCCGATGAGGGTGGCCGCGATTTCCGTCGGATGATGCGCATAGTCATCGACCAGGGTGATTCCCTCGATTTCGCCGCGAATCTCGAAGCGGCGTCCCATCCCGGCGAACCCGGCCAGGGCCGCCGCCGCGGCCGAAAACGAGACGCCGGCTGCCAGGACTGCGGCGCAGGCGGCCAGCCCGTTGAGTGCGTTGTGCTGGCCGGGCAGCTGCAGGGAGAGGACCCCCAGGGGTTCTCCATTGAGAAACACCGACCCATCGTGCCCGCCGCGATCGTTGATAATCAGGGAGCGAATTTCAAGCCGGTCGACCCAGCCCGGCAGCCGGGGGAGGGGTTCGGTGCCGTAGACGGTCACCGCCCGCCCGGCCGGCGCCCGATCCAGGAGGACGAGGGCGCCGGGGTCGTCAGCGCAGAGGACCAGCCGGCCGCCTTCGGGCACGAGACCGACAAACTCCTGGTAAGCCCGGGCATAGTCGGCCGGTGTCGGGAAGATATCCGGGTGGTCGAAATCGACATTGGTCACGACGGCGATCGACGGCCGCAGCCCTAGAAACATGTGATCGTACTCATCGGCTTCGATGACAAAATGGGTGCCGCGGCCGGCCCGCCCGTTGACTTCCAGCCCGGGCAGAACCCCGCCGACGATAATCGTCGGATCGGCTTCGTTCTGGAGCAGGATGTGGCCGATCATGCCGGTGGTCGTGGTTTTGCCATGCGTCCCCGCCACAGCGATGCCGCTGCGATCGGCCATCAGCTGCCCCAGAAACTCCGCCCGCTTTAGAACGGGAATGCCCGCCAGACCTGCGGCTGTCACTTCCGGATTGTCATCGGGGATGGCCGAAGAGCGCACCACCAGCGATGCTCCTTGGATCTGAACGGCCTGGTGGCCGCGGTAAATCCTGGCCCCCGCCGTGGACAGGGCGGCCGTCTGCTCGTTGAGCTCCCGGTCGGATCCCGAGACGGAATAACCCAGGCCGAGCAGCACCCGGGCGATGGCGGACATCCCGGCGCCGCCAATGCCGATCAGATGGACGTGAGGTTGGTTTTTCGTTAGCTCAGCCATGACTCAGATACTCGCTAGATCAGGGCAATAATGACGATAAAGAAGGCGATAAAGAACAGGAGCAGCCAGACATTGGGATTGATCAATCCAAAGGGCAGCCAGGCGGCCAGATCAAAGGCATTGGGCTGGATGAGCGGTCGCGTCAGAACGGCCGCATCGAAAATGTACGGTTCGCCAAACGGCAGCCGGGAATATCCATCCGGACCGATGCGGTACTCTAGGAAACCCCACAGGGTGCCGATCAGCAGATACCCATTGACCGCTCCGAGGAAGCTTCCCATGAAACGACGCTGAAAGCCGGCCCGGATGCGGTCGCCGAAGCGGCCGCCTCCCGACGCATCGGCCAGCCGGGCGATCACCTGGTAGCTGAAAAAGGCGATCGTAATGTGAAAACCGAACTGAACCCAGAAAAACCGCTTGTCCAGGAAATAAATATCGGTCGGCTGCTGGACATTGTTGAAAAATTGGAGGACGCTGTTGCCCAGCTCCACCAGGGTAAATCCGAACTGGTTCAGGGCGGCGATCGAGCCGATCAAGCCGGCCAGGGAGATGACTTCCCGCTGCCAACCCCGCAGGGCGCCGACGACGGAAAAGAAGCCAACCAGTAAATAAAACATCCAGGCGATACTTATCATAGCAACTTCACTCTTTCAGGCATTCATGGTTGGAACCGGGTGCGATGGCTGCTGGTTGCCGAGTCTCAAGACGGCTTCGGCCAGCCGGCGGGCGGCATCGGGCTGGTGGAGCTTCAAAGCCGCCGCCCGCATCGATTCCAGCCGCTCTTTATCCCTCAGCAATTGTTCGATGGTTGGCAGGAGCTGATCCTGTAAATAGTCATCGTTCAGCCGGATCGCCGCTCCGCGTTCGCTCAGGTAATCTGCGTTGACTTTCTGGTAGCGCCAGGCATACGGATAAGGGACGAGGATGGCCGGCAGACCAAAGAGAGGGGCTTCCCCGAGCATACTGGCCCCGGCGCGGGCGACCACCAGGTCGGCAGCCCGAAAGGCGGCCCCCATCTCCTCGTGCAGATAGGGAAACGGCCGGTAGCGGGCGCGCAGATCAGCCGGCAGTGACCGGGTAAATTCTTCGACCAGCTCCCAGGTCAGCTGGCCCGTGACATGGATAATCTCCAACTCGGCCGGTAGATCGCTCAGGATGGCCATCAGGGCCTGGTTGATGCTCCAGGCACCCCGGCTGCCGCCGAAGACGAGCAGAGTTGGGCCATCCCCGGTGAGCTGAAAGGCGGCGCGCGCCTCGGATTTCTTCATTTTAGCCGCCGCCACCATTTCCGGCCGCAGAGGGTATCCGGTGGCGACCAGGTGGACGCGGGAGGAGAAATAGGCGGCCGATTCGGCGAACGTCGCCGCCACCAGGGTCACCAGCCGGGCGATCAGGCGCACGGCCGCGCCCGGTTCGAGATCCGGCAGATAGACCAGGGCCGGAATCCGGCGGAGCCAGGCAGCCAGGGCAACCGGCACGCTCATGTAGCCGCCGGTCAGGAAAACGACCTGCGGCTGGAAGGCGCCGATCAGCCGCCAGCTCCGCCAGACACTGCCGACCAGACGAGCCAGGTTTTTCAGCTGCGTGAAGCGAGATACCCCGGCGATCGGCCCCCCTTTAATCCGCTGCAGGGTCAGACCGGCCCGGGGTACGAGCTGTTCTTCCATTTCGCCTTCCACGCCGACCCAGAGCAGCTGCTCGCGGGTCGTGCCGGCGGCTTCGAGCTCAGCGACGGCTGACAGGGCGGGATAGATGCCCCCGCCCGTGCCGCCGGCGCAGACTAATACGCGCACGAGGTGTCTCCATTGCCATCCGGGTGGCCGACACGCGCCCGCTTCCAGAAGGGGCGCGGCGGCCGGTTGAAATGGGCTCCTGCCGCTTGAGCGGCCGGACCCCCACGGAGGCATCGCGTGAAATATTCAAAAGGACACCGACGGCGACCAGTGAGACCGCCAGCGACGTACCGCCATAGCTGATAAATGGCATGGGCATCCCGGTAAACGGGATGACCGCAGTGATGACGGCCACGTTGATCATCGCCTGGAAAGTGAGCCAGCAGGTAATGCCGATCGCCAGCAGCGAGCCGTAGCCATCGCGCGCATGGCGCGCCGCCGTAAAGCCGCGCCAAGTCAGGAGAGCGAACAGCAGAATGACGAGCAGCGTGCCGAACAGCCCCATCTCCTCCCCGACGACGGCAAAGACGCCGTCGGTGTGGGCGAAGGGCAGGGGGCCGAACTTGGCCGTTCCGCGGCCGATGCCGACGCCGAACCATTTGCCGGTGCCCAGAGCGATGAGCGACTGCTGCACCTGCCAGTGAGCCTGGGTCGGGTCCTGGAGGGCGACTTTGTAAGCCTCGAAGCGGTCGCGGGCGTGGGAGAGCGTCAGCATCAGCAGGACGAAAGCCCCACTTCCGACCAGTCCGGCGAAGGCAAACTGCTTGAGATCCGCCCCGGCGATGAAAAAGACGGTCAGGCAGATGATGGCCAGCAAGGTGGCCGTACTCAGATCGGGCTGAAGGACGATCAGGGCTGAAACCGAGCCAGTGATGATGGCAAAGGGGAACAGCCCATAGGTAATGTCCTTGATGCGGTCTCCTTTGCTCGACAGCCAGTGGGCGATGTAGAGGAGGGTGGCGAATTTCGCCAGCTCGGCCGGCTGGTACGAGCCGGCGTAGAGCCCGCGGGCCGCTCCCAGGAAGATACTGCCGAAGAAGACGACGAAGACCAGAAGGACCAGGGTCAGCATAAGGAGAGGGACGGAGAATTTACGCAGATAGTGATAATCGAACTGCATGACGAAAATCATGCCGGCGAAGCCCAGACCGGCGGCGATAAACTGCCGCTTGATGTAGTAGTTGGAATCGTCCTTCCAGCGAAAGCCGATATCGAAGGTCGTGCTGTAGACCATCAGCAGACCGATGATTATTAATGCTCCGACGGCCAGAAGCATCCAATAATCGAAATGGAAGCGGAGGCTCGGCCGGATCCGGTTCGTCTGTCGCTTGATCACATTGATGGTTTGCATCGTTCTCTCCAGCTGTTCTACTTCGGCTTTTCAGGCCTAAATATCAGGCATTCCGTCCGGATTCACCGGCGGCAAGGTTTTCGACCAGCCGGCGAAACAGGGCGCCGCGTTCGGCAAAATCGTGAAAGGCGTCAAAGCTGGTTCCCCCGGGAGAGAGCAGAACGACGTCTCCCCGGTTGGCCAGCCGGTGGGCCGTCGCGACGGCCTCGGTCAGGTCGGCTGCCTGGAAAATACCGGTTTTCCGGCCGGCGGCGGCCAGCTCCGCCTGCAGCCGTTCGGTCAGGTCGCCAAATAAGATGACGACTTTCGCCCGCCGGGTGACGACTCTGGCCCAGGTCGACCAGACCATGTCTTTGTCTTTGCCGCCGGCCAGCAGAACCAGCGGCTCTCTGTAGGCGGCGATGGCGGCCAGAGCCCGTTCGGGGGCCGTGGCGATCGAATCGTTGACGTACTGGACGCCGTCGATGGTCCGCACCAGCTCCAGACGGTGCGCAACACCCTGGAACCGGACGGCCGCCTGCCCGATCGCCTCGCGATCGATCCCGGCCGAGTCGGCCAGAACGGCCGCGGCCAGGATATTGGACACGTTATGCTCTCCGCGCAGCTGAATATCCTCGAGCCTGGCGAATGGGATTTCTCGCACCCCATCTCGCAGCCACAGCTGCCCGCCGCGGACAAAGGCGCCGTCGGCCACTTCAAGGCGGCGGCTGAAGCGGCGGACCCGGCCCGGGGCCAGCTCCGACAGCCCTTCGGCGCCGGGATCGTCCGCTCCCAGGACCGCGATGTCATCCGCCGTTTGATAACGAAGGATGTTCGCCTTGGCTGCGCTGTAGGCGGCCATCGTTTTGTGCCGGTCGAGGTGATTGGGTGTGACGTTGAGGATGGCGCCGATAGAGGGGCTGGTGTCCCAGAGGTCGAGCTGGAAGCTCGAAAGCTCCTGGACGACCAGGTCCCCCGGCGTCATGGCGGTGAGGTCGTCGAGCAGCGGCCGGCCGATATTGCCTCCGACCCAGACCGGCCGTCCGGCCGCACGGGCCATCTCGCCAACCAGGGTCGTGGTCGTGGTTTTGCCGGCCGAGCCGGTAATGCCGATGGTCCTTTCGGCCGGACAGCGCCGCATGAACTCCAGGGAGTCGTTGGTCAGGGGGATTCCCCGACGGCGCGCCTCCTGGAGCAGGGGAGTATCGAGCGGCACGCTGCCGCTGGCCGCGATCACATCGCAGGTGTCCAGCAGGGTAAAAGGGTGGTCGCCGAGCACAAACTCGACCGGCAGGCCGGCCAGCTCACCCACCTCACCGGCCAGCTGTTCGGCCGGACGCAGATCGGAAACCGTCATCGACGCGCCGATGCGCGCGCACAAGCGGGCCATTGCCAGTCCCTGGCGGGCCAGTCCGAGAATGAGGACGCGTTTTCCGGTGAGCGAATCGTTCATGAGTGTCGGTATGAGATAAGGCGGCAGCATCAGCTGAAAGAGAACGGCGGCGGCCGGCCGGGCAGCGGGTTGGGTATCAATAGACCGGATCATCAGGTTATATCAGGGCCAGGGCGATGCCGGCCATGGCCGCCAGGATACTGACGAGCCACCAGCGCTGCACGATCTGGGTTTCGCTCCAGCCGATCAGTTCGAAATGGTGGTGGAGCGGCGCCATGCGAAAGAGCCGTTTGCCACCGGTCAGCTTGAAATAGCCGACCTGCAGGGTGATCGACAGCGTCGTGGCCACCGGGACGATGGCAATAATCGGTAAAATCAACCACTGGTTGGTCATCAGCGCCACGATAGCCAGTGCGCCGCCGAGGGCCTGCGAGCCGACATCGCCCATGAACATCTGCGCCGGTTTGGCGTTGTACCAGAGAAAGGCGAAGCAGGCGCCGATAACGATAAAGCAGAAGATGACCAGGAACTGCTGATCCTGGAGAAAGGCGATGATGCTGTAAGCGATAAAGGCCGACGTGGTGGTCATGCCGGCCAGTCCGTCGAGCCCATCGGTGAAATTGACCGAGTTGGCCGTCGCCGTGATGATAAACGTGGCGATCGGCAGATAGACGATGCCCAGATCGAGCAGAAAGGGGATCGTCGGCACGGCCACGTAGCCGTGCTGGTCGTTGACCACCCAGTAAATGAGAACGGCCGCGACCAGGGCGATGGCGACCTGGTACCAGATTTTATAGCGAGCCAGCAGGCCGACCCCTGGCCGCTGGCGGAAGCCGAGATAATCGTCGATGCCGCCCAGGATCGAGTAAGCTACCATCACGCCCAGGGGGATGACCACGCTTTCTGCGATTTCCAGGTTGGTGATGATCTGCACGATATTCACCAGGATGCTGATGATAAAAGCCCAGGCGACGATCAAAATCCCACCCATGGCCGGCGTACCCATCTTCTGCATATGGGAGCGCGGCCCTTCGATGCGAATCTGTTTGCCCAGCTTCAACCGGCGCATCAATTCGACCAGGGGACTGCCCCAGATGATGGCCATGAGGAAGGTGATCGTGCCAACGGTGAGTGCGAATGCCATTTGGTGAGTCGTCAGTAGTCAGAAAACAGTCATTAATAAACAGGAGTCAGTCGGCTTCGACGTTGTCCAGGGTGCGCGAAAGGGTGTTGACGATCTGGTCGAGATGGGCGCCAAGGGAGCCTTTGACGAGCACGATATCATCCCGCTGGATCAAACTGGTCAGGAGGGCCGACGCTTCGGCCGTGTCGCGGGTCAGGAAGACCTGGGGAGCCGGCATGCCGGCCAGCAGGGCTTCCTCGCCGATGATGCGCCCACGCTCGCCGACCACGACCAGCAGATCGGCGACTTCCAGGGCGCGCCGGCCGACCCGGCGATGGCCGGCTTCTTCGGCCGATCCCAGCTCGAGCATGTCACCCAGAACGGCGATTTTCCGTCCGTCGAGGTCGTCCAGGAGGTTGAGGGCGGCGATGACCGAGTCCGGACTGGCGTTATAGGTATCGTCCAGAATCAGTGAATTGCGGGGGCCGCGGACGGTGACGAGCCGGAGCTGGGACTGCTGCACCTGCAGGCCGCGAATGATTTCCTCCCAGGTCAGGCCGCAGGCCTGGGCCACGGCCGTGGCGCGCAGGGCCGTATGCACACTGTGCCGGCCGAGCAGGGGAACCTGCAGCCGCCAGGATTCTTCTCCCTGGTGCAGCGTGAAATGAATCCCGTCCAGCCCGAACGAATCCACGTCGCTGGCCCAGAGATCGGCCTCCGGTGTCAGCCCGTAGGTAAACACCCGGGCACGGGTGGCCGGCGCCATGCTCATCACGAAGGCATCATCCCGATTGAGAATGGCCACCCCATCGGCGGGCAGTGATTCCACCAGCTCGCGCTTGGCGGCCACGATCGCCTCCATCGTTCCCAGCCGGGAGAGATGCACCGGCCCGATATTGGTCACGACCCCGATTTTGGGCCGGGCGATGTCGCACAGCAGGGCGATTTCCCCCCGGTCATACATCCCCATCTCGAGAACGGCGTGGGAATAGCGATCGGTCAGCTGCAGGACTGTCAGGGGGAGCCCGATTTCGTTGTTGTAATTCTTCGGCGTCTTGAGCGTGGTGAAGCGCTGGGACAGCACGGCGTGTGTCAGTTCCTTGGTCGACGTTTTCCCGATGCTGCCGGTGATGCCGATGACATTGAGATCGGCAAACTGGGTGCGCCAGGTGCGGGCCACCTGCTGCAGGGCCCGTTCGGTGTCTTCGACGCGAAGGCAGAAAGGAAGTTCCGGTACGGCGTCGACGGCCGTGCCGGCCTCTATCTGCTGAAAACCGGCCACCGGCCGCTGAATCAGCGCGGCAATGGCGCCGCGCTCGAAGGCGTCGGCGACAAAATCATGGCCGTCGACCCGCTCACCCGGAAATGCGACAAACAGGCCGCCCGGCTGGATGGACCTGCTGTCGACCTCGACTGAGGTGAGACGAGGTTCGTGGCCGCTGATCCGGTAGCCGGTCAGGGCGGCGAGAATGTGCCCGATCGTCAACATGAAAATCCCATCAATTATGACTCCGCGCGGCGATGATATCGGCCTGCAGCCGGATGGCATCCGGCGGAATGTCGAGCAGGACGACCAGTTCCTCGGCCAGGGCGGAAAAGGTCGGCGCGGCCGTTTCCGAACCCCAAGGGGAATTTTGCGGCCGGTCGATTTTAACCAGGATGATCACTTCAGGATCGTCGGCCGGCAGCCAGCCGATGAAGGAGGCGATCGTATCGGTCGGATGGTAGATGCCATTTTCGGGAATCTGAGCCGTTCCCGATTTACCCGCGACGGTGTAGCCGTCCATCTGGGCGTAGAAGAGATTGGTGTTTACGGCGTAGACGGCCATGGCCGTCACCTCGTTGGCCGTTTCCTCGGAAATCGGCTTGGCCAGAACTTTGGGCTCGTGCACGAACACCTCGCCGTTCGGCGCGTGAATTTCTTCCACGAGGTAGGGCTGCATGAGATAGCCTTTGTTGGCGATGGCGGCCACCGAAGAGATCATCTGCAGCGGGGTGACCGCCAGCCCCTGGCCAAACGAATTGGTCCCCAGGGCAGCTTCGGTCCAGAGCTCGTTGCCCGGCAGGAGCAGCTGGCCGGCCGCCTCGGACATCAGGTCGATCCCGGTGCGCCGGCCGAAGCCGAAGCGCTGCATGTAGTTATAGTAGGTCTCGGCGCCGGTCATACTGGCGATTGTGGCCATCCCGACGTTGAGCGAGCGGGCGATGGCCGTTTTCATGTCGGTCACGCCGTTGGCGCTGCGATCCCAGTTGTAGATCGGAATGCCGCCAATTTCGAAGATGCCGGCATCGTAGTAGGTCGACTGTGGCCCCACGGCGCCGGCGTCGAGGGCGATGGCCATCGTGACGAGCTTCATGACCGAGCCTGGTTCGAACTGCCGGCTGACGGCGGGATTGTTGAGCACCTCTTTTGGCGCGTCGAAGTAGGTGTAGGGGTTGTAGCAGGGATAGTTGGCCATGGCCAGAATGGCCCCGGTCTTGGGATTCATGACGATGATCGACCCGGAGCGGGAATTAAACTCGGCCAGCGCTTCGCGGAGCTTCTTTTCCACGACGTGCTGGATGGTTCGGTCGAGCGTCAGGACGAGGTCGGACCCTTCCCGGGCGACGACATTGATCTGCTCTTCCAGAGGTGAGATGGTGACTTCGGCCGAAGCCGCCTCGCCGGCCAGCTGCTGCTGGTAGTAGCCTTCGATGCCGGCACCTCCGACGCCGTCGAAATCGGTGTAGCCGAGCAGGTGGCACATCAATTCACCCTGCGGGTAAATGCGCCGGGCCAGCGGATCGACCTGAATGCCCTCGTATTCGAGCGAGCGAATGAATTCCGCCTTTTCCGCCGGCACGCGCCCTTCGGAGAGCATGACAAAGCCGCGGTTCAGGCTCAATTTATCCAGAATGGTGTTGACCGGCTGTTCCAGGACCGGCGCCAGGGCGGTGGCTACTTCTCCCATCCGATCGTCGGTGATCAGGTTGGGTGATGAACCGATCTGATAGTCAGCCCCGTTGCCGGCCAGAACGGCCCCATTGCGATCGTAGATAATGCCGCGGTTCGGTTTGGCGATGATCTCGATATTGGAGGCATTGCGGCCGCGGTCGGCCCATTCGTCGCCCTGGAGAACCTGAAAAACGACCAGGCGACCGCTGACGATG